>CAJWPW010000039.1 GCA_913045415.1 uncultured Fidelibacterota bacterium
GATCAAAGCCAAGTCTTTGCCCTGCAAGTGTAATATCCAAAATAATATGATTAGCAGCAATTTCAATAATAGCTTCATTTTTAGTGTAGATAGAGCGACTTTCATCGGTTTCCCTTGCACTTCCCATAATGGTAGAAGAATGATCCACAACCAGAATTATCTTAGGGGTCCATATCTTTCTCAATTTTTCTTCGTCTAATTCATATGATATGGTTTTTCCAATCTGTTTCTCCAAACTGCAAAATGAAAAAAGTGTGATTTCTATACCTCGTTCTTTTGCTGCGTTTAAATCTTTCTGAATTGCTTTAATTTCACGAGGCCAGCCACTCATAAATATTTTAACTTCTGCATTATTAATGATTTCTCGCATCTTCAAAATAAGATTTCGATATCCATGTAAATGCCAAAAATCAAATGCATCATCATCCAGATCAATTTTTCCAATGGTCTCCTTTAACTGATCTAATCGATCCTGATGGGAATGGTCAAAATGTTCTAATAATGATGAAGGTGCTAAGGGTATAAATTTTTTCGGTGATTCGCCAACAGAATTCACAATTCCAATTGCTTCCAAGCGATTCAATATCGAATAAATCGCAGATCTAGGAATACCCGATTGAGAACTAATTTCGTATCCGGTTGCCGGGTTATATTTCAACAATGCCACGTAGGCTTTTGCTGCATTTGCTGATAAACCAAAATGCTGTAATAATTCTATTAATTTTGACATAATGCTGAAAAATTCATTATTTAATTTAAGTGTAACTCTGCCATGAGTTACCAAATTATTTAAAATGAATTTCATCAATATGGTGAAAACCAATTTTCATATTGATTAAAATTTTCTTGTTTTTGGAAATGGAATATCGGCATTACATTCCATCCCACAATTTTGAAATCCAATATAAAATTAATACTATCGCTGGTTGTTTTCTTTTCCTGCGAAAAACCAGTTGCGCCTGAAGTATTGGCAATGGTGGGCTCTCGAGTAGTTACATCATTCGATTTTGCAGAATCTTACTCAAAACGTTTAATCAACACCCAATTACTAGATTCAGATTTTGAGCGAGATAGGCATCTTCAAATGCTGGTTCGGAATAAGTTATTTTCTGAAGCTGCCATACGAGATCAATTGGTTTTAGATTCAATCGCCCACCGCTACATCTCACTTGATTCAATTAAATATCTCCGAGATGAACTTTATTATGAAATGATTATGAATAATGAAATCCATGTCAGCGATGAATTGATGCGCAAGCATTACATTTGGTCAAATCGTGAATGCCATTTTAAACATCTCTTTTTTAATAGCAAAGACGATGCGGACTCTATTTTTATTATTTTATCTGTTAGCCCAGTTCAATTTGATTCTATAGCCTTTAAAACTTTTTCCAATGAAAAAATGAAAAATTCTGGTGGTGACCTAGGTTGGGTTGCTTATAATGCTATGGATCCAAATTTAGAACTTCATGGCTTCGATATGGCATTAGATGAAATATCTCCCCCAATTCGGTCTTCTTTGGGATGGCACATCCTTAAGAAATTGGATGAAAAGAATCAAATGATCACTGATGAATCTGATTTCCAAAACAATATTGATGGAATAAAAAAAACGATTACAAAAAAATTAGAACAAATTCAGTCAGACCAATTTGTGAATGATTTAATGTTATCAAAACATATCTTTTTGGATGATGGCCTAATCCAAGATGTGACTGTTACCCTTTACCAATTAGCAGAACTTAACGGGAGTCAAAAACCTATCAATATTGAAAATAAAAGTGATATTATTAAAAGCCTTCTTACTAATTTGAAAGAAGTGGCTCAAGTTCCTCTTGCACAATATGATGAAGGTGAATTTTTGGTTCAAGATTATATTGATGGCATCCAATCTTTATCGCCAGTCCAAACTAATTATTCTCCAAAAATGACATTTTATCACGTTTTACGAAATAAAATACTATCTGAAGAAGGGGCTAAAAAAGGATTGGGAGATCATCCAAATGTAACTTTTAAAATTCAAGATTCAAAAGACCGGTTCTTAAGCCGGGTTTTTCTCTCTACTTTTTTTGATGGTGAAACTCAAGGGAGTTTTTCAAGAACACGATTAGACACCATTGCAGATAGTCTTCGCAAAAATATTTCTGTTATACTCTATCCAAAACATTTGGACCGTTTGTTTGTAGAGAATTAGCCCTACCTAGCTTTTTCACCCACTGCTGCAGGCTGGCCATTTTTTCAATGGTGATGGTGTAAACACCAAAGGATTCTTCCACTATTCCCCGGATGATAAACAATGTTTCCCAATGGAGCATATCACCGAATTCTTGGAATACATCCGGGAATAGCACACATTCATAAATATCAGTTTCGTCTTCTAAGGTCAAAAATTCCATAGGTTCTGAATTACCTGTTGCTGTCTCTTTTCTCGTGATATACACGCCAATCAAATAAATAGACTGCCCCACAAACAATGGAATATCCTTCGCATATTTAATTCGCTGGCTCAAGATAGGGCGATATTTTTCCAACGGATGAAGTGACAATGGATAGCCAAAGGTCTCTAATTCCAATCTGTATTGATCTTCAGCCGTTAAATCATAATTCACAGGAGATGCTGTAAGTGGTTCCCGCACTCCATTTTGAAGATAGAATCCAGCCACACGATAAGCCAACTCTCGATGAGTTAGTTCCGGTGTTAGGCTTTTGAAACAGCCCGCATTCGTCAGTGCCATGGCATCTGAAAGATCCAAATCCACTCTGGATAAAAAGTCATCCAATGAATCAAACTCTCCTGCTTTTCGTTCATCCAATATTATATCTAGGGCTTTTTGTCGGAGTCGTTTAATACTCATGAATCCCATGCGGATTTTACCTTTTCGGCCTCGCCATGCTTTATGGCTCCGATTCACGTCCGGTGGCAAAATTTGAATTCCAAATCTCCGAGCTTCACTCATATAAGCGTAAGATGAGTAGAATCCACCTTGGTTAGAAATAACGGCTGCCAGAAATTCAGCTGTGAAGTGAGATTTTAGATAAGCACATGTAAATGATAACATTGCATAAGATGCGGAATGGGGCTTGCAGAATGAATAGCCCACAAATGAAGCAATCATATCCCATACATCCTTGATTATACTGGGCGAATAACCCCGACGGAGTGATCCTTCCACGAATTTTTTTTTCCACGAAAGCGTGAGATGCTGCATGGAATCCCTACTCATGGTTTTCCGGAGTGCTTCCGCTTCCGCATAGCCCAATCCTGCCAAGGTCATGGCCGCCATAGACACCTGTTCTTCGTACACCATGATACCATAGCTCTCTGCCAGAAAATCCAGATCAGGATGGAGCAATTCCCATTTTTCACCATGAATCCGAGCCAGCATAATATTCGTAAACCGATTTGCTGCCGGACGAATGATAGATGAATAGATTACCACATGCTCAAAATCCACCACACCAGCTTTGGCCAGAAGTTGTCGTGTGGCTGGACTCTCGATATAGAATACGCCCATGGTTTTCCCCGCCTTCATTAATTTTTCGGTTTTTTCATCGCCTACAGGCTGGATTTGATGATAATTCATATAGTTGCTGCGAGATACCACTTCGCCATAGTTCAGGTTTACTTGGCGGATTGTATCTCGAACCACCGCCAGACTCCGGTTTCCCAAAAGATCTATCTTCAAGAGCCCCGAGTCTTCCACCTGGTCTTTTTCCCATTCCACGATTTGCACACCTTTTGGTGCCACCAAAACCGGTACGTATTTCCGAATCTCATCCGGAACAATCACCACACCACCGGGATGAACCGATGGATAACGAAATGTACCGACTATCTTTTCACTCTCCCGAAGTACACGAATTAATGTATCGTCCAACTCCACATTGGCAAAGCGCGGATCTGTCCGGACCCAATGCTCCAAATCTCGACGAGATGCATACCAGCCGATCCGCTTGGTAATACTCTTAATCTCTTCGTTGGAAAACCCATGTACTTTGCCCACTTCCCGAATGGCAGATCTCGGTTTCAAAAAAACCTGACTGGCAACCATGGCTGTCCGCTCATTGCCATATTTTTTGAAAACATAATCCAAAATGTCGTCTCGTTCATCCCAGGGAAAATCCACATCAATATCCGGCATATCTTCTCGTTCCGGGTGAATAAATCGCTCAAACTGGAGCATGTAGCGCAACGGATCTACCTGCGTAACAAATAAGCAATAACTCACGATAGATGCCGCCGCCGATCCACGACCGATGGTGGCACGGGTTTGCGTCACAATATCTTGAACAATTAAAAAATAGGGTGCAAACCCTTTTTGAGTAATAAGATCCAATTCATATTCGATTCGCTGCCGTATCATTTCGTCTACTTCACCATATCGAATCTTGGCGCCAGCATAAACCTTATCTTTTAATTTCTTATTGGAGATGTGAGTTTCTTTCAACGATAAGCCCGGAAAAATCGTATTAATGAAAGACCAATCCGTTTTACACCGATCTGCCAAATACTTACTATTATTCAATCCATCCAAGCTGTTGGGGAATAATTTCACCATCTCCGCTTCGCTCCGGAACCAATGGTGATTTGTTTTGCATTCGGCTATATCCAACTGCTTCAGCGTTGTATTCTTTTCAATAGCTCGGAGCGTTACATGAGCATCATGGTCGCTTTGTGACCTGAAATAGACATCACCCGTAACTACCATTTCCAATTTTAATTTTTTGGCCAATTTTTGCATATAAATTTCTTGTATACCTGGGCGTAACTCTAAGAATAAATGAGTATATGGTATAATATTAATTAATTTGTTTAATGTTGATTCTTTGTGAGACAGAACGAAAAGTCCCGCCAATTGTTTTTCCAAAATATCAGTTATAGACTGTTTGGAATTGTCATGAACAGCAGATACGGCTCTGCACATATTCTCGTAGCCATATTGATTCTCCGCCAAAAGAATCACATCGTCATTTTCTGTAATTAAATTGGTTCCAGCAATTGGACGAATTCCAGCATCCTTACAATGCTGGACAAAACGGATGAATCCCCACATCCCATTCACATCGGTCAGCGCCAATGTATCCATACCTTGAGATTGAGATAAATTCATGAGATCCGAAAGCGACAAGAGTCCTCGCATGGGCGAATAGACGGAATGAGTGTTTAAATGAATGAACATTATTTCATACTCTCCCCAATGCCTGAAACACATCCGCTGTCTGAAGACTCCGAACACCATATTTTAATCGGACTTTTTCCACTGCTTTGGATACAGCCATATTCCGGCTCTCTTTTGTCATAAACAGATTCGTCTGATCTATATAAGGCCGAAATTCGCTAACATCTATCAAGATAGTCCGAACACGGTTTCGACGCTCATTGGCTTTATCAAACAATTTCCGGCACACAGCAATCACTGATATATCATCAATCCCGATTATTCGGCCGATTCTGTCCCGTTGGTGTCCATCGGTGTAGTGGAGTTCCAATCTGACCTTATTTGCCACCTGTCGGCGTTTCCGGAGTTTGAATGCCACCTGTTCTGCCAAACCCTTCACTACAGCATGGAGTATATTTTCATCATTGGTATCTTCAGGTAAAACAGTCTGTTCCAAAATATGATCTCGAAGTTGGAGTGGTCTTACAATGGATGAATCTTCACCCTTTGCCTCTCGAGACAATTGCACCGCATACATGCCAAATAAAGTCCTAAACTCATTTGACTGACCTGCCATAGATTGGATATGACTTACCTGCTCAACACATAAGAATCGTAGTAAACGATGAACAGGCTTTTCCTTCACTGTTGGGAGAACCAACGGTTTCAGCGGTGATAAAAATTGTGCTTCTTCCCCGCCTTGAACTTCATGGATCGTATCTGGAATGACGGATGTAACGATTCGGCTCACCAGTTTATTCACACTGATTCCCACCATCCCGGAAAGACTGGTCTGCTCCTGAATCCGCTGAATAATGGAAAGTCCTGTATTTTGAACATGGCCTCGTATGGCTCGCATGCCATTCATATCCAGATAGAACCCATTAAACCCTTCCGGTTCCACAGTAGGTGTAAACATCGATACAGATTGGTATACATAACGATTTACCCGAGCATAGAGAGATTGATTGTAAGGCAAAAGTAGGACACCATGACTCATTTTTCGAACCACGGAAACTTTCATACCATGAAATAGTCCTTCCTCTTCAGCTTCTGGAGATAAAGATACAATTATGCCATTGGGGTGAGGTGATGAAATAATGGCAACCGGGCGTGTCTTCAATGTCGGATCCATGATCCGTTCGGCCTGGAGTTCTAATTCCTTAAGACGTATATGGAAAATATCTTGATTGTTATTAAACACAAAGGACACGGAGAACTCCAAGGCTCACATGACCATGCGTTTAATCCCATTTTTCACAAGCGGTACATTAAAATTGATTAAATACCCTAATCGCAAACCAGAAAGTCGTAAATAAGTCATCAGTTGAGATTCAAATATTGGATTCATTTTTTCAACAGACTTCAACTCAACAATGACAGACTTATGAATCAATAAATCTAGTTGAAGTGGTGTTTTAAGCGTATTACCATCATATTGAATTGGAACTGACATTTGCCTTTCAACAGATAAATTTCTCCTTCCCAACTCATAAGCCATACATTCTTCATATACTGATTCTAAAAGGCCCGGCCCTAAAGCTTTATGAACTTTTATTGCGGAATCCACAATCCGGGTGCCAATGGCATTTATTTTGGAAGGGATCGAATTAAATGTGTTGTTAGGCATACTTCGTGAACTTAGTGGTCTCTGTGTTTAACTAATTAAGGTAATTCCTGAAAGAATAAAGAAGCACACCATTAATATGAAAATCATCTTCAGGATTAACCTTTATAACCGGAAAATCCGGATTTCTTGGATGAAGTTCAACACAGTTTGATTTAGGCACATAACATTTCAACGTAGCTTCACCATTGATGAGTGCAACCACAATCTGGCCGGAGTAAGCCGTTGCTGTCTTCTTCGCCACGATAAAATCCCCATCATGGATATTCTCTTGAATCATGGAATCTCCTATCACCTGCAGCACATAATTATCAGGGTGCAATAAAGACGGAGGAACATCCACCATTTCGGGGTTTTCTAATGCTTCGATAGGCTCACCTGCAGCAATAAGGCCCAACAGCGGCAAACGAGCTGTAGTTGTAGGTGTGGCGTACTCCTTGTGGATCAAGGTGAGTGCCCGCTTGCCGTTGGGACCTTTTATACGAGAAAGATGACCCTCATCTTCCAGGGTCTTTACATACCAGTTCACTGTCCCCAATGAACCAAATCCCAGACTGGCCATAATTTCTTCATAAGATGGAGATTGACCATGGATCAGCGTAAATCGCTGAACAAATTCCAGGAATTTTTTTAGCTTTGGGGACAATGGTTTCATCACGAGGTAACGGATAAATAGTGTGTGATAGATTTCCCATCCCAAACAATAGATTGAGCGGTTTTCTGATTGGCATAGTTATTCAATCGAGCAATGGCTCGAATAACTGTTATCGATGGTTGTTTTTTTATTTTCTTTTTCATTTTAACCCTTTGTGTTAATTCTTAGATAACTCGTAAGTTACTCGTAAGTATATTACAATAGTTTTTAGTTTAATCCAAATAAAAAGCCCCTAAATCAGGGGCTTTTTATAAATGTGATAAAGAGATTGTATGAATTATACAGGTGTCCCCAACCAGATTCCGATGCAAAACAGGGCTCCTGTAATAAAGTGCATATTGATCGTACCTGCATTTGCAGGCTGCAGCAGGCGGTCATCATAGTATTTATAAAGTACTTGGATCGCTCTCACACCAAAATAAGATGCTACAAGTGCAATCAAAGTCAACATGGGAAAAGTACCATTCAAGGCCATGACTATAATACTGATAAAAGCACCTGCAACTAACAATACATAACCGATCCTAGCCTTTTCTGGACCGAACACGACAATTAAGGTATCCTTCCCCGTAGCTTTATCGCCATCATGATCCGGAAATTCGTTTACATACACGATAGCGGCTACCAGCAAACCAATAGGGATACCTGCCAAAAA
>CAJWPW010000040.1 GCA_913045415.1 uncultured Fidelibacterota bacterium
GGTGGAAAATTGAAATGGGGATTGTCAGCGGCAGGTTATTTAGATCCTGATATTTTCAAATTTTATCAATCCCATGGTGTGAATGTTTTGAGCGGATATGGTATGACAGAAGCTACTGGCGGTATTACTATGACGCCACCCACCGAATATATCATCGATTCTGTTGGAATAGCTCTCCCAGGAATAACACTGAAAATCGCTAATGACGGAGAATTATGTCTGAAAGGTTCCTACGTTACAGATGGTTATTATAAGGAGGATGATTCGGATGTAATTATGGATGGCTGGTTCCACACGGGCGATATTTTTGAAGAAAAAGATGGGCATTATTTTATCGTCGATCGGAAAAAAGATATATATAAAAATAGTCGAGGCCAAACCATTGCGCCCCAAAAGATCGAGAACCTTTTTCAGGATTTTGATTCAGTCAAGTCGGTCTTTCTTGTGGGTGATGGCCGGGAATTCAATACAATTTTAATATTCCCGGATACCACGAATTCCCTCATTAACATTGAAACTACGGATAAACAGGCCATCCGTAATTTATACAGTTCTATAATCTTGTCAGTGAACAGCTTTCTGTCTCCATTTGAACGAATTGTGAATTATGTCATAATCAATAGGGATTTTTCTGCAGAAAAAGGTGAATTGACAGCCAAAGGAACATTTAATCGAAAAAATGTTTTAAAGAATTTTTTCCATATTATTGAACCCCTTTATGAAAAAAATTATGTAGCCCTTCATTCCGGCTCAAAAGAGATCCGAATTCCAAATTGGTTGCTTCGAGAGATTGGAACCGTTCGAACTAATGTGGAATGGGATGGACGAAAAGTTTCTATCAAAGGTCAAACCGAATCACTTCTGGTTTCCTGGGTGGATACCAAGATCCAAATAGGTGATTTTACCTATTCTATTGATTCAGATATATTGGATTTTGATGCTCTGATCCAATCACCCACACACTGGTTAGGCAATTTTGGAATAACAGAATTTACCGGTCCTATTATCTACCGGTTAAAAGAGCCTGAACTTTACATTACAGTTCAAATTCATGAACCAAAGATCGGGGCATCCTTTTCTCCCGTAACTCCAGATAATAAAAATGATATTTTACTGTATAATTTCCATTTGGCAGTTCGACAATACTTGGCAGATGATCCAAGTGTATTTAATTTCTTGAGAGAAGTAGTTGATGGCGATCTTGGGAATTGGTCCGGCGTTTTAATTGACACATTTTTGAATTATCAATCTCATTCAGACCCAACATTTCGCATAAAACTGATTGAAACACTTACACCCCTTTTGTCCGGAGATTTTCTCATTTCCATGCTGCGTGATGCATATCAATACCAGAAAAAACAGGATAGATCCAAGGGATTTTCTTTCAATATCGATCGAACTACTGATGAACATTATCGTGCTTTTATCAGCTATTTACAAGAAGCCCATTTGAATTTCAAGGATTCCAAATCCGTTGATCAGGTATTCATCCAAACTATTTTGCTCATGGTGACGGATTTTGGTACAATTCATCCTACTCGGTTTGTTTGGGCCAGATCTGAACTCATTTGGTGGCAGATCTCCCATATTTCTAAACCCCTTTTCTCAACGGCCCAAAAAGCATATTATGCTTTAACAAAAGGATTTCGAACTTGGATCGGAAAATCATCTAAATTGACCATTGATAGAGATACAGGTGAGGAATACACATGGCAAGATGTAGTCACCTTTGATGAAAATGTAAAATCCATTCATCGAAAGAAATTAATGGAAGCTATTACTGAAACATCCATGATAAGAGAGTCGATCTTTCTTTTATCTTCTAATTGTATTGTTGGGTTGAATGATATCGCTAAAAATAGTCTTTGGGTTTCTCATCTAGGTTCACGAAATAATAAAAGTGTTTTCAGAATTTTAGTTCGGACGCGTTCTCTTGGAACACATAATCTCGTGGTGAATTTGAATGATGGTTGGGATCGAAATTTTCTAGAAGAAGAGATCAAATGGCTTATTATCATGGGATCCGGATTTAAGGACAAACCTCTGGTTGAAAATTTTGGGGGTTATTGGCCGGAATATCAACTTTATACGGAGGAGTATATTCACGGTGAAACATTAACAGCTTATCTTGACCGGAACCGGGATGATATTTTGGATGAATCTAAGGTCGATCGATGGCAAATGCGGTGGCTTCATTTTATCTGGAATGGTGTTCAGGCTTATCAGGATTTTTGGAATCGAACCGAATTCAAATTATCAATCCAACCGCCATCACCTTCAAATCTTGTTATTCCGCAACATGACTATTCTACGGGTACGCGACTGATCTCAATTTCTGGACGAAAACCAACTGAGTCTATAGCAGAACATTTTTTGTCTTTATACACGGATTATATCATTCGAACGGAAAATAAATATCCAGGTCTGAAGCATATGTCTGACTGGGAAGTGATCTTCACCGCAACACTGCAAGCAGTTAAACTGAAACGCGGTAAGAAAATATTAAACCAACTCAAAATGGATTTGAACCAACGAACTCTACGAATGAAATTCGAATCGATGGGATGCACAGTAGCTCGAATTGACCAGTTTTTGGATGATATAGAAAAATTTGGCGTTTTGACAAAACCGGTGGTTTTTGCATCCCTACGCTTTGAACGTTGGTTGGATCTGAACCCTCAAGCAACCTTGAAAGCCCGGGCATCCATTCTACAGGAATTATATCAAGATTATGATTTGGATTCCCTCATGGAAGAATACCCGGAGACTCGTGTGCGATTTTTTATGATGACCTGTTTTAAGCAAGACAACCCGAATCTGCTAAGTGAATTTCAATCCATAATCCTGAGCATGAGAGATGGTTTATTAAGTCCTTGGAATCTGCAGGAACGGATTACTCAAATTCAAACCAATATAATATTAAGCGAAGAAGAAAAATTTTACCTCGCTCGAATGCTATTTCCCCATGTTGATGCTGCGGATTATGTTGAGTTGGTGACAACAACCCATGGTGAGGATAATCGATTAAATTTGGTTTTTCAAACCGAGGGCATGGATGGTCAGATCTATCAAATTCGTCCACCCTTTTTGCCAAAAGAAATTGGCCAATTCCATTCTTTATTATCAGAATCATCCTTGTCAGGAACCTTTACGGCGCAACACGATTTCCTCCTATTATTTAATTCCCGTAATCGAATGGTAGGTGGGTTGTATTGGAAAAATATGGAGAATAATCGAATTCACTTAGAATGGGTTGCTATTCGGGAAAATTACCGAAATATTTCTTTAAGTAATCGATTGATGGACGATTTTTACAAACGAATGAAGCACCGAGGTGTTGACATAATTACGGTTGGATTCTATGTAGAGAAATTCTTCTTCCGTCAGGGGTTTGAGATTAATAAACAATATGGCGGATTAGTAAAAAGACTGAAATAAAAGTCTCGGAAAGCTCCAAGTCTTTTCAACCCGCATATATTCAATGGCTATTAAACTTGAAATACATTACAATTAATAGAGCATTAAATAAATAATGACGCCCGATATCGATACATAAAGCCAAATTGGCAATGTGATTCTTGCGATTTTCCTATGTTGCTTCAACTGGCTAGTCCATCCCCTATATATTGTAAATAATGCAAGAGGAATAATAATAACGGCCAGTACAATATGAGTTATTAAGATAAAATAATAAATGGTTGTAAAATCACCCACATACAGTTTCGGACCGCTTTTAAACCAGTGATAAATCACATAAGTCACTAAAAAAAGGCATGACATTCCGAAAGCCGAGAGCATCACACTCCGATGTTGCTCTCTCTTTTTTTGCTTTATCAGGATGAATCCTAAAATCAACAAAATTGTAGTGGTTCCATTAAGCAGGGCATTCACCAGCGGCAATATTGATACATCAAGCGCCCCTTCAATTCCTTCCGGCCTTGGTCCTAAAATCAAAAAAGCCACTGTTAAACTAATTACCGCAGATAAAATATAGATAATCTTTGTCCAGAATGAATTGTTCAGCATATTAAGTCAATTTATCTAAAATAATGATTATGAAAAGGGCTGGCAAATAAATCACTGAAGATTTCAAAAGCAGCTTTGCATTCTGCAAAGAATAATTTTTTACTAACGGGAATCCGGATACAAAGTACCCAATGCCTAATATGAGTGCACCCCAAAAATAGGTCATCCCCAATAAGCCAATGTAGGACGGCATTAACGATACAGGGATCAATAAAAGTGAATGCCAAATGATCTGACGATTAGTTCGCTTTCCATCCGTTTCAAGGACAGGTAACATTTTCAGGTTCGCTCTTTCATAATCTTCTTTGCACATGAAAGCGATGGCATAAAAATGGGGATGCTGCCAGAAAAACATAATGGCAAACAGAATCCACGCTTCCGGATCCAAAGTTCCGGTGGCTGCTACCCAGCCTCCCAATGTTGGAAGGGAACCAGGAATCGCTCCAATGGATGTATTGAGCCAAGTTATTTTTTTCAATGGTGTATAAACGAATAAATAAAGTAACGCAGTTGAGATCGCAAGAAACGCTGTTAATTCATTAACCAGGAAAAAAAGTATTCCCACACCTAAAAGGGTGATCGTTATTCCAAAATACATAGCATGGTTAGGTGAAATCATTCCAGTTGGAATAGGACGGGATTTTGTCCTGTTCATTCGTTGGTCCAATTCCCGTTCAGCATAATGATTCAATGCACTTGCACCGGAAGAGACCAACCCGGAACCAATCAATGTTATAAACAATTTGAACCAATCATCTATTCCATCAGCACCAAGATAATATCCCATTGCTGTTGAAATCAGGATCAAAAAAGTGATATTGGGTTTGGTTAGCTCAAAATAAGCTGCAGGCAATGAATTGGCTTTTGGTGGAACTCTTTTCATTTAAGATTGAATTTCTTTTACAATTATATTTAGGTCTTTCCGAAGAACGGCCATACTGGCTTTATCTGTCCCATCATAATATTTCCGAATTTGTCCATCCTGATCTATCAATACAAATTTGATCGCGTGTCCACGTGGTAATTCATCGGCATACAGCATAAATCCATTTTTCTTCAAATCCTTAATGGATTCAATATCGGATGTTAGGAATTGCCAGCGATCATCTTTCACGCCATTTGCCTTTGCATATTCTTTTAAAGTAGTCGCATTATCAATTTTTGGATCAACAGTTACAGAAACAAACTGAACTTCTGGTACCTTCTCATAATCTTCATAAAGATGCGTCATGTTATTGGTCATTATTGGACATGGCCCGGCACAACTTGTAAATATAAAATCTAATACCGTGGCTTTTTTATGGAAACTTTTTTCGGTGAATGATAAACCATCCTGTGTAATAAATGAAAAAGCCGGTACTTTTTTAATGACAGTTAATTCATATGATGAATTCGCTTTTTGGATTACCCACGATGCACCTGAACCTAAAAGTATGATACAGATTATTATTAGGAGAATATTTTTATTCATGCGCCAATTGAGATTGATTCCAGGCTGTGTATTGGATCATGACCAGCCCCAGTATCCAGGAGGCAACCCACATGTGGAAAAGTTGGATCAGCGGAATAACATCTAGGAAAACTAACAATTCACCCATAATAATTTGTGTTAAAACCAATCCTAAAATAGCAGTTGAAATTTGTGTCATTATCTTTGAAGGATTTATAGAATTATTCACCAATCGATACCAAAGCATTCCAGAAAATCCGGTAATGATAAATCCAAGGATGGTATGAATGTATTTAAAGGGGCCTAACATATTAAGTAAAAATTGGCTTTCTACCTGGGGATTTTCTTTGCGGATCATTTCCAAACCACCTCGAATTTCGGTTCCCAAAACCACCTCCAGGAGCAAAATACCCGCCAGTAGTCCAAACATCCATTTCAGGTTAGAAGGATAGCGGCTCATCTTCTCCGAATCAGGATTTTCTATATAATAGGCTTCTTGTGCTGCATACAATAAGAGCATTACAATTACCAATGCCAGAAATAAATGTAGTGTGATCGTGATCGGATTTAATACAGTATCTACCAAAACAGAACCGAGCCATCCTTCCACCAATGTGAGAAAAAATGCGGCTAAAACCGACCATTTGATCCGATCCACATGTTTATAATATTTGAAAGCCAAAAATGTAGTGATCGTAATAACCAATCCAACCAATGCACCAAACAGACGGTTACTGTATTCTATCCATGCCAAAACGATATTGAATTTGGCAGGATCGATATGATCCGGAAGTTGTTCCAAACTGGTTGGTGGAATCCAACGATCGAAACATTTGGGCCAATCGGGACATCCCATACCAGCACCGGCAACACGGACCAGCCCGCCTACAAAAATCAAAAGATAAGTTAATCCTGTGGATAAATATGAAAAATTTCGAAATGTATTCATAAACAGCCGGCAAAATTAGAGACATTTTTAGTGGATCGAGTAAATCTTTTCCACTTCAAATGGACAAACATAATATTAAGTTTCGGGCTGGGTTTAGAACAATTTTTTAACAGTTAATACTAAAACAACAACCAAAGACTTTTATTAATGATTCTAAATAGGATCGATCTGGGTACAGCCTGTACAGTTCGCAATAGCGGTGAAACCGGTATTCTGAAGAAGATATATTTCTACCCCACCAAGTATGAAATAGAATTTTCAGACGGAAATATCCGGCATTACTCATCGAAAGATCTTGAGTTTGAAGGTATTGAACAACCCGAAGCAAAACTTCAGGCTCCACCTGTTCCCAAAAATGGTGTTGGCGAAAGTTGGACAGCCTGGGACCCATTTGCCGGCGAAAGTGTTGTCAAACACCATTTTTCCACCACCAAAGACATCATGTGGCAAATGATTACATCTTTGAATATGTATAATGTGTGGTTCTACGGAATTCAGCGAGCACTTCCTGTTCTTGATATTGATCGCTATGTCCACAAATATTCTTTCACCCATCTTAATCTTGAACCAGGATCATTCTTTAAAATTCGACCTCGAACCATCGCTCCATATTTTAAATGCCGAATCATTACTGTTGAAAAAGAAAAAGAATTTGGTTTCACTTTCAGGACATCCCCGCTTGTTAGTGAATATGTCCAATTTACCATTGAAGAAACAGATTTCGGTGTTTGGGTAACATGCAGGCGGACGTCCAAAGGCCTTTTTTCATTTTTAACACAATTCAACTGGCCAGCCAAATCACGAATCCTGCAAAAATTAGATATAATTGTACCTAAAGTAGATTTCACCAAAGAAGATGAGCAAACGGATGGCGGTGCTGATAGTGCAAACCAATTTGGCGGTTTTGCATCGCGACAAGATTATATCGACTACGCAATTAATATGGGCATGGAAAACAATATGGATTTTGTGAATGCCATCCCTGAAAAACCCATCCGTGGCATGGCCAAAGCAGGCATTGCTAAAGCCAAACGAAGCGGTATTACACCACCAAAACCAGACAAGCCTTCTGGTGGAGTTGCAAATGAGACAGGGGGTGGAATAGATGCATTATCATCGAAAGAACTAGTGGCTTTATTGGTGAATAAAGGATTAGATGGCGATATGGACACTGTGAATGCCCACGAGGATAAAGTGACTCGCGGAAAAGCCAAATCCATGATTGTTAAAATTAAACGGGGGACCTTTGAACGTCCACCCATGCCGCAAATCCCTGAGGCGTCTAGTGGTAATACGGATGCCGGTGAAACAGAAGACCAATTAATTGAGCGCTTGATTGCCAAAGGGTTAGAAGGCGACATGGATGAGATTAATGCTCTTGATAACAGACCTTTACGGGGAAAGATTAAATCCGCAATTGTCAAAGCAAAACGGGCAGAGAAATAATGTCTGAAACACAAAAAGAATCTTTAACTAAAACGCAGGTCATTTCTATGATTGTATGTACACTGCTTCTTTTGGTTTATGTCACATTAGTAACATGGGTGCTCTAATAAAACAATGGAATGGTTCACACTAGAATGGCTCATGCGGAACCTGGAATGGGC
>CAJWPW010000041.1 GCA_913045415.1 uncultured Fidelibacterota bacterium
GTGTAGAAAAGTGGCTGCCAAAACCTGCACCAGCATTCAAGGCTGCCTTAGCTAGAAAGGGGATGGAAAGATCCATGATATTTTTCTTCATTGTAACTGCATAAGATACCCTGCCCCATCCAAAATCAACAGGTCCCAGAGTACTTAACGCATTTCCAAATTCGAACTGGTATGCCCCAAACGCAAAATCTGCTTCTCCTTCAAGGGCAAAGCCAAAAAGGTCAACAAAAGCATAAGCTCCAACACCTGCAGGGTTGGTTTCCATTTCAAAAGAGTTAATAGTTACAGCTGTAAGGCCATCACCTTCCGTATAAGAATAGGCATCCAGTTTAGCCATGTCCTGACCGCCTTGAATCCCAAAACCGATTAAAGCAAATGCAGAGCTGGGTAACGCAATTAATATGATTCCGATTAAAAATTTCTTCATTTTAAACTCCTTGTAATTTCTATGAAATGATTTTACAGAGTTTACAATAAGTCTTGGCAGGAAACAAATCACTCATTGAAAACCCATACGTCTATTCAATAAATTGTCACCTATCATTTATTGTATGAACCGATACTTCATCCCTACTTTCATTTTTCTGGCTGCAGGATTATTCAGCCAGGATGTTTTATGGCCCACCCGAGTCAGTAAGCTATACTCGTCCAATTTTGGTGAAAACCGGGATGACCATTTCCATATGGGTCTGGATATTAAAAC
The DNA here is from genome assembly GCA_913045415.1 of uncultured Fidelibacterota bacterium. Next base: position 704 of record CAJWPW010000041.1, read on the forward strand.
CAATGGAGTTATTGGTCAGGAAATTCTCGCGGTGGAAGATGGTTTTATTCACCGTATCACATCCAACTATAACGGTTACGGGAAAGCCCTTTACCTTACCACCATCTCCGGCCATGAAGTAGTTTATGGGCACCTGGATTCCTTCACACCCATTATGGAAAAGGTCTGGCGATTACAGCAGGCAAAACGGAGGAGTTACAGGGTAGATGCACATTTTTCCCGTCGGGAGTTCCAAGTGAAAAAAGGAGATGTGATTGCATATTCAGGGAACACAGGAAATTCATTTGCACCTCATCTTCATTTTGAATACCGGAGTGGTAAAAGTATACCATTGAATCCACTGACCAACGCATTTGATCTTCCGGATCATGTGATGCCTATTCCTAAAAAACTGGCTCTTATCCCTATCTCCCAAGGCTCTGTTGTAAATGCAAGTCCGCTCACACAAACTATTCCAATTTATCGGGATAACTCAGGCGTGTATCATTTTGCGGATACAGTTAGTGTCTTTGGCGAATTTGCATTTGCCATCCAAGCGGTAGATAAGCGGGAAGGGGGAAATAATGTTTATCAATTCCATCGAGCTGAATTATTGATCGATGGTAAAATGAAGTATGAGCTGGATTATACCAGGATTCCGTTCAGGGAAGGGAAATTTGCAGGCACCGTTATTCAATATGATTTGAAACGGCAAAACCTGGGAGAATTCCAAAAATTATATCGACTTGAAGAACATAAGAAAATTTCCATCCATACCGAAAATGATTCAGGAATTCTTCAGCTGTTACCGGGTTTCCATTCTGTTACAATTAACATTTTTGATGCAAAAGGGAACAAGGCAGTGGTTCGTGGAATGATAGTTGGCACTTTTCCCATGACCATAGATGTAAAAGAAATCTTCCGTGATAGAAAAGTTATCACACTGGCATTATCTCCAAAACGAGGCGGCTTACCCATTCGGGATGCGGTGGTTTATAATTTCACTCCCTACGGGTTTCCCGATGAGAAAGTTAAAATCATCCATGCGGAACAGGTCAAAAAAGATCTCCATATAACGCTGCCATTAAAATCTATACGTGATCGAATTTTACAAATTATTGGAATTAATCAACTCGGCGGTATGGTGAGCCCGTACCATTGGAGTTCAATGACACCTAAATTAAGTGTAATTGATATTCGTCCAAACCTAAAAATCGCCAACACGGAACGTGGGCTATTTTTTCAATTTGAGATGGATCAATACGTTCCGGCACAAGCCAGCATGAAACTGGCAAACGATAATACATTTATGTCTTATCCATTGGAACAAATCGGGCCCAATACATTTCTCACGGAACGTCTTTCTCATCATGTTGTCAATGATATGAAATATGTGGATGTGGAATTATCCGACAAAGGACAAATTCGGGAAACACGTTTTCATTATCAACTCACTGCCACAGGCCCAGGAGAAGAATCTAGCATTATTTCCAATGACCGGAACTGTTCCATACAGACCCAGCCCAATACATTTTACCAGACCAATGTAATCTGGATAGACCAGGTAAAAGAATTTGTTCCGGTGAAGGATGGTTTTCATTTATCACCTGTTTATCAGCTCCAACCCTATGATCTTATACTCAAGAATAAATTTCGAGTTTGGATTCAGTATGAACGTGACCTGGCAGCACACACAAACCTTGGAATCTATTATTACGATCAAAAAGGAGGGGAATGGGTTTATACACCCACAGAGAATAATCAGCGAAAACAAATTCTTGCGGCTGAGTTGAGCCAAATGGCTGCAGTTACAGTGATCCAGGATCTGGATTCCCCTCAAATTAAAAACACGTTTCCAGCTAACAGCGCCCGGTACCAGATCCAAGATGTGAATGAAATTAAAATAGTCGTGGACGACCTTATTTCGGGGATCGAATCTGAGGAAGCATCTTTTGATCTGTTGTTTAATGATACCCCCATATTTTTTGCCTATCAACCCATCAAAAAAGAAATATCATATCCCTTTAACCAACCTTTAACAGCAGGCCAACACAAGATTGAATTTAAAGTGCGGGATCGGATGGGCAATGAGTCCGCCGAAACCATCTACTTTGTTGTTTATTAATGTTTTTCCCCTACAAAGATGATAACCCAAGGGTTCTATTTCCCTTTGTGACTTTTGGTATCATTACCTTAAATGTGCTTATTTTTATCGGCCAATTTTGGATCTCCGGCAATGATCCAGCTATAGGTAAATCCTTAGTTTATATGTACGGATTTGTTCCTGCTGAATTCAATCCACTCACTATTTTTACATCCATGTTCATGCATGGTGGATTTGCTCACATTATAGGCAATATGTGGTTTCTATACATTTTTGGAGATAACGTTGAGAGTATTTTAGGGCATGTTAAATATTTCATATTTTATTTGGCCTGTGGTATTGGAGCAGCCTTGGCGCAATTTTTTGTTGAACCCGCTTCCCAGGTTCCAATGATTGGAGCCAGTGGTGCCGTTGCCGGTGTTTTGGGGGCCTATATGATCCGGTTTCCCAAGGCGAGGGTTCATGTTCTGGCTGTGATTATAATCTTTATTACAACATTTGTAGTCCCCGCACAAATTGTGCTTGGGTTATGGTTTTTAATGCAATTAAGTGGTGGACTTGGTAGTTTGGGGGTTGATACAACTGGTGGTGTTGCCTGGTTTGCTCATATTGGCGGATTTATAATCGGCGTAACCTCTCTAAAATATTTTCAAAATTTTCGAATAGAATAAATATGAAGCAGAAACTAGTTCAAACTGCTATGGATATGCGGAATCATGCACATGCACCTTATTCCAATTATCGCGTGGGTGCAGCGGTAGAAACCGAATCCGGGGAAATCATAGGTGGTTGTAATGTTGAATCATCCAGTTATGGACTGACTTGCTGTGCAGAACGGGTCGCTCTTTTCCGCGCCATTGCCGAAGGGCATACTTCCTTCAACGCCCTAGCTGTTGCCACAGAAAATGGCGGTTCACCTTGTGGTGCTTGTCGGCAGGTGATCTGGGATCTTTGTAAAGAAATTCTAGTGCATATTTGTGATAAAAACGGATTGCTGAAGACACTTTCATCTTCGGAACTTCTACCCGACGCATTTGATGATTCACATTTAAAATGAATACAATAATTATTGGGATCGCCGGAGGAACAGGATCCGGAAAAACATCACTGGCAAAAGGAATTCTTTCAGAGTATGGTGAAGGTGAAGTGGCGGTTATTGAACAGGATTCGTACTATAATGATCTCTCTCATATTCTATATGAAGAACGGGTGATTCAGAATTATGACCATCCAGATTCTATTGATATTGAACTTTTTGAATCCCATTTACAGGGCTTACTAAATGGCGAATCAGTAAATATCCCAACCTATGATTTTTCCACCCATGTCCGGATGGATAAGACCACCACAATTACACCACATCATGTGATCGTTGTGGAGGGTATTCTCACACTTCATTATACCCAACTTCGCGATTTATTTGCTATAAAGATCTTTGTGGATACACCGGCTGATATTCGTTTTATACGACGGTTAACACGGGACATCCATGAGCGGGGACGGACACCAGATTCGGTGAATAAACAATATTTAGCAACTGTACGACCTATGCATGATCAATTTGTGGAACCGTCCAAATATTTTGCAGATCTTATTGTTCCAGAAGGCGGAGAGAATAAAGTCGCTGTTGATCTTATTCGAACAAAAATAAATTCAATCTTAAAAAAATTATGACGCTTACCCCCAGGAACGCAGGATGGATCGAAGTGATTTGCGGTAGTATGTTCTCTGGAAAAACAGAAGAACTAATTCGACGGCTCCGCCGCGCCCAGATTGCCAAAATGCCCACCATAATCTTTAAACCGCGAATCGATTCCAGATATAGTGAAACTCACATAGTGAGCCATAACAGAATGAAATTGGAATCTCATCTTGTAAATACTCCACAGGAAATATTACATCTGGCTGAAAACGCCAGCGTCGTGGCAATTGATGAAGCACAATTTTTTAATGATTCTATTTTAGATGTTTGCAAAACACTTGCCAGCCAGGGGAAACGTGTGGTAGTAGCTGGATTGGATACAGACTATCGTGGCATTCCTTTTGGTCCCATGCCCCAACTCATGTGTGAGGCAGATTATCTCGATAAGCTCCGGGCTATCTGTGTACAATGCGGAAACCCGGCTACCTACACACAACGGACTTCAAACGATGCGGGACAGGTGGTGATTGGAGAATTAGATAAATACGAAGCACGTTGCCGGAACTGCTATCAATCACCGGAGGATGAATAATGAATCTAATTAGTTTAGCCGGCCTAGCGACCCTATTAGGAATCGCTGTGGCTTTATCTTACAATTTTAAACAAATAAAATTGAGACCAATTCTTTGGGGTCTTAGCCTGCAGTTTATATTTGCATTAATTATTTTAAGAGATGATTATTTAAGTTTTACAGGTATGGGAGTTTTAGGATTACTCTTAATTACCTACCTTCTCCAAAAAGATGATAAAAAATTAGGAGGTGGAATTCAAAGTGTTGTAATTCTAGCAGGTGGTGGAATTGCAATAGGATATGGAATAACTTTTCTTGGGATATATATTGGATTATTATTAATCATTCTATTACTTATAATGCTTTTAAATAGTTGGCTGAAGTGGACTCAAGACTATCAACGCTATATAAGTGCCTTACTTGTAATTGTAACTATTAGTTATATGATTCACCATGATATAACCGGTCAATATTTTTTTAAAACATTTAGTGATAAAATAGCCTACTTTTTAAGTCTGTCTGACTATGGTGCACAATTCCTTTTCGGAAATTTGGCTAATGGAGAGCATTTTTTTACTGCACCTAATTCAAGTTGGCCCGGATTTGGATTTCAATTTGCTTTTAAAGTTTTACCTACGATAATCTTTTTCGGTGGTTTCATGAGCGTCCTTTATTACTATGGTATTATGCAAAAAGTTATTCAAGCTATCAGCCATTTTATGCAATGGACTATTGGAACAAGTGGCGCAGAAACATTATCCTGTAGTGCCAATATTTTTGTCGGTCAAACAGAGGCGCCCCTATTGATAAAACCTTTTTTAGACCAAATGACAAAGTCTGAATTACTTACTATTATGGTGGGTGGATTCGCTACTATTGCGGGAGGAGTTTTGGCTGGATATATTTCTATGGGAATACCAGCAGGTCATTTAATTGCAGCAAGTGTTATGTCGGCTCCTGCAGCGCTTGTTATTGGGAAAATTATTTATCCAGAAACAGAACACTCAGTTACGGCGGGTGATGTTGCTTTACCAGAGATATATGTTGGATCAAATGCGATTGAAGCAGCATCAAATGGCATCACCGATGGGATGAAACTGGCAGTAAATGTTGGTGCCATGCTTATCGGATTTATTGCATTAATTGCTGTAGTAGATCTTACTTTAAATTGGATAGATGGGCTAATCGATGGACTTTGGTTTAAAGGCGAATATGTTGAATATGTTACAGCTGGACTCTCGCCTGCAAAAGGTGAATTTGTTGGCTATTTTCCTGGTTCTTTGCAAAAATTATTCGGGACAGTTTTCTCACCACTCGCTTATTTGATGGGTGTCCCTTGGGATGATGCCACCGCTGTTGGTAACCTTCTGGGAATTAAAGTTTCATTGAATGAATTCGTCGCTTTTGGTACGCTGGGTGGATACATCAGCGATGGAATCATTAGTGATAGAGCAGCAATAATTTCTACATACGCTTTATGCGGATTTGCTAATTTTGCATCCATCGGAATTCAAATAGGCGGCATAAGTGCTATTGCACCAAAAAGGAAAGCTGATTTAGCAAGAGTGGGGATCAGGGCAATGTTTGGGGGAGCAATCGCTTCTTGGCTTACAGCAACCATGGCTGGGATTTTACTTTAATTAAGAAATTGGGCAACAAATGAAGTTATTGATAATGGGACCTCCCGGTGTGGGAAAAGGGACTCAAGCAGACTGCATTAAAAATGAATTGATGATTCTGCATCTTTCTACCGGAGAAATTCTCCGAGCAGAAGTTGACGCGAAATCTGTAATTGGGAGGAATGCTAAACTTTATATGGATTTTGGGCGACTTGTACCTGATAATATCCTGATAGAAATTGTGACAGAGCGCATCTCAAAATCGGATTGTCAAAATGGCTATATATTGGATGGCTTTCCCAGAACTCTTCCCCAAGCCAAAGGATTGGATGAAATGATGCATTCTATCGGACATGATTTGGATTGCGCTATCAGTTTAACCGCGAATAAAGATGAATTGTTGGATCGACTTATCAAACGCGGTGAAGAAGCCGGTCGGAGCGATGATAACCCAGATGTGATTCGGAATCGCCAAAAAATTTATTGGGAACAAACAGCACCGTTATTAGACTTTTACCATGACAAAGGTATCCTGAAAGAAGTGGATGGCCTTGGTGAAATTCCAGAAATCACTAAACGAATATTAGACGTTTTAAAATAAAATGCTAAAAATTGGACTCACAGGCGGAATCGGCACCGGGAAAAGCTCTGTCAGTACCCTGTTTAAAGAATGGGGTGCTTATATTTTTGATGCGGATGTCGTGGCAAAAGATATTATAAATAACAATGATACAGCCCAGTCTGAACTCATTGCTGAATTTGGTACGGATGTTCTAGGAGCTGATAATAAGATTGACAAAAAGAAACTGGCACGGATTGCTTTTTCAGATGAAGATCATCAACTTCGGCTCAATATCATTATCCACCCTTATGTATTTAATGAAATAGATTCTACTTTTGATAAAGTGCTGGCAGATGGAAATCATGAAGTGTTTGTGGTGGATGCCGCTTTAATCTATGAGTCTGGCGCAGACACACACTTGGACTATGTGATTGTTGTAACATCCCATTTAAGAATTCGGACGGAACGTGTTATGACCCGCGGCGGACTCACCTTAGATGAATTTCTCCAAAGGGTGGAACTCCAATGGCCCGATGAAGATAAAGTCCATATGGCTGATTTCGTGATTCATAACAATAGTGCAGAAGAACAACTGGCAGCGGAAGCAAAAAAGATTTATAACCGGTTGGGGTAATTATAATTATTTCCGCAATGCTAGGGGTTTATCTAAAACTTCTTTTAATATAATGGCTTTTTTCAGGGATTTTTTTGATTCAAATAATTCAGAACGAAGTCTATTCTTTTTAGCCCACTTTTTACCAAACTTCAATTCCTTACGGTCACCCAATTTAGAATGGTAAATATTTTCTTCAAATGCCTTCAATTGGTCA
>CAJWPW010000042.1 GCA_913045415.1 uncultured Fidelibacterota bacterium
TGGACACTTTCATCAAATGTGGTGGTTGGTGTTAATGTGAATCTGGATTATGTTAAACTTAAAGCACACGATGGATCTATTTATTATTTTGCGAAAGAGAATCTCGAATTCAAGCGATTGGAAAAACAATTCAAGGAAAAAAAGCAATGGGTGGAAGGTGTTCCAAAACTCAAAACAATTGCACAAATATTCAAGGAACGAGGTGGATACGAAGAATGTGGTACTCTTAAAGGTGCCGAAATGGTGGGCTGGGAATATGATGGGCCTTTTGATGATTTTGAAGCGCAACTTGAGCCCGGCGGATTCCCGATTATCAATGAAAATTTGAAAGAAAAAGGAGTGACATCAAAAATCCTGCACAAAGTTGTTGACCCTGGAAAGGATAATATTGGGAATGATATAGTTGTGGCAGGAGAGGGAACTGGAATTGTTCATATGGCACCAGGATGTGGTGACATTGATCATAAAGTTGGGAAAAAACTAGGGCTTGTCGATATTGCCCCTTTGGACGATGAATCAAAATTCATCGAAAAATTCGGGTGGCTCACAGGAAAAGTTGCAACAGAAAAATCTACGACAGAAGCTATAATTAAAGATTTAAAAAACCGTGGATTTCTTTTTCACGTTGAAGATTATCCTCATGTCTATCCCCACTGTTGGCGCTCCGGTGATGAATTGGTGTTCCGTCTTGTTGATGAATGGTACATCAATATGGATTGGCGCGAGAAGATTAAAAAGATCGTCGATGATATCAATTGGATACCGGAATTTGGCAAGGATCGTGAACACGAATGGTTAGATAATATGGGTGACTGGATGATCTCCAAAAAACGGTTTTGGGGATTAGCTCTACCTATCTGGACATTTGACGATGGATCATTTTTTGTTGTAGGATCAAAAGAAGAATTAAAAGAATTGGCTGTTGATGGGTGGGAAGAATTTGATGGGAAATCGCCTCACCGTCCATGGATCGATTCGGTGAAAATCAAACATCCTGAAACAGGTTTAATTGGTACTCGGATTAAGGATGTTGGAAATCCATGGTTAGATGCGGGAATCGTTCCCTTTTCTACATTAAAATATAATTCTGATCGTGAATACTGGAATGAATGGTTCCCAGGCGATTTTGTGACGGAATGTTTTCCAGGGCAATTTAGAAATTGGTTTTATTCCATGCTGGCTATGTCGGCAGAATTAGAGGGAGTAGCACCTTTCAAAACATTACTTGGTCACGCCTTGGTCAAAGACGAAACAGGACGGGATATGCATAAAAGTTGGGGCAATGCGATCTGGTTCGATGATGCGGCAGAAAAAATGGGTGTGGATGTGATGCGTTGGATGTATGCTTTGCAGCATATTGAGCATAACCTTTTGTTTGGTTATGGCGCTGCGGATGAAGTCCGGAAAAAATTAATCACATTATGGAACATTTATTCTTTTTATGCCACCTATGCTTCTGTGGACGGTTTTGATCCGAGTGAACATCCGTTAAGAAAATCTTCATTAACGATTTTGGATAAATGGATTTTAGCGAAGACTCATTTGCTCATCAAGGATGCTCATAAATCGATGGATTTGTTTCGAGTTGATGAATTTATGAGATCTTTCGATACATACTTGGAAGATCTATCGAATTGGTATATTCGCAGGAACCGGCGTCGTTTTTGGAAATCTGAAGACGATAACGATAAAAATGCAGCTTATGCCACACTTTATTATGTACTCACCCACACGATTAAATTGGCTGGTCCGGTTCTTCCATTTGTATCAGAAACTATTTACCAAAATTTGGTACGAAATTCTGAAATAGAAGCAGTAGAATCCATACATCTTTGTGATTATCCAAAACCAGATGAATCCTGGATCGATCTTGATTTGATAGCCAATGTTGATTCCCTTAAAAAATTGGTGGAATTGGGGCGGTCTGCCAGGAATCAATCCAACCAGAAAATTCGTCAACCTTTATCAAAAGTATCTTTTGCAGTTGAAAACGATCAAATCGCACTATTTATTATGAATAACCAAGATGTTGTTTTGGATGAACTCAATGTGAAATCAATTGAACGAATTACAGAAGCAGATCAACTTATTTCATATAGGATAAAACCAAATCTTCGAACATTGGGACAAAAATATGGAAAAGGTTTGGCTGAGATCAAGATACTTCTTGAGCAGAGTAATCCCCTTGATTTGGTAGAAAATATCAAATCCACAGGAGAAATAAATCTAAAAAATGGCGAGTATTCTTTAACCCGGGATGATATCTTTATTGAAACGAAAGCCGAAGAAGGTTTTGCCGCAGCGAGTGATAGTGGTATCACAGTTGGGTTATCGTTAGAACTGACAGAAGATTTGATTCTTGAAGGTATTGTGAGGGATGTGGTTCGGTCGGTACAAAACATGAGAAAAGATGCTGGGTTTGCTGTAGAAGACCGTATAGAAATCTCTTGGGATTTAGATGGGCAAATCGCCGAAGCTGTGGGTAAATTTAACACTTACTTTCGGAACGAAACTTTGACAAATATTATTTCAGAAAATATTGAAAATGCGGATTATTCAGGGGCTGTTGAATTAAATGAAAAAATGTTTATTATTAATTTAAAAAAGATATAAGAAGGATAGCCAAATGCCAATAAAATCATATTCAAAAACGAAACTCCAAAAATTTAAAAAAAGTATTCAGGGCAGACTCGATGATGTTGATCATGAAATGGAAGATATCAAGGTTACACTTGATACCAATACTCGTGGCAATTCAGGGATGGCTCAGGATGCTGTTTATAGTTTGCACATGGCAGATGCAGGAACAGATTCCTACGAACGCGAAAAAGGATTTCATTTCATGAATCGTGAAACTGATTATCATAAATCCCTTACCAAAGCATTGGAAAGAATCGTTGACGGTTCCTTCGGTATATGCGCCATCTGCAATGAACTGATTCCTGAAGAACGGATGATGGAAGTTCCCACCGCAACAAAATGCGTTCAATGTAAAGAAAAAGAAAAACTAAATCTGGCTTAATCTCTCATGAGCCTTTTAGGGCTAATCATAGCCGTCGTTTCTTTAGACTTATGGTCTAAGTGGGCGATTAAATCATCCCTTCGCCTTTACCAGTCAAAACCTATTATACAGGATTTCTTTCATTTGACCTATGTGACAAATGATGGCATGGCATTTGGTTTATCTTTTCCTGGTGGAAAATTATTTCTCCTTTCCCTTATACTATTATTGACTGCATTCATCATTGGATTTCTATGGAAAGAAAGGGATGGCCATCCTCTAGTCAAATATGGTCTAGCTTTAATTCTTTCTGGAGCAATTGGAAATCTTGTTGATCGTATAATCAATGGAAGTGTTGTGGATTTTCTTGATTTTATGATTGGTAACTTTCACTGGTATATTTTTAATGTAGCCGACTCCGCTGTGACGGTTGGTATGGCCCTCTTCATTTATCACTCTATTGTCTTGGAAAAAAAAGAATCTATTAAAAATTCTCTACCTTGATCTGTTTTCATATTCAGCAATCCGAAGTGGTTGGACTTCGGTTAGACAAGTATTTGGTTTCCCAAATGCCTGACTACTCCCGTTCAAGAATACAATCTTGGATCAGGTCAAATAATGTTCTGGTGAATGGACTTAACCGGAAAACCGGTTACACACTTGAACTCAATGATATAATAAATGTGCATCCACAAGAAATTGTTGAACTCAATTCTAATTTGATTCCAGAAAAGATGGATCTAGACATTCTTTTTGAGGATGAAGAAATCGTTATTATAAATAAGCCCGCAGGATTAGTAGTTCATCCCGGGACAGGAATTACAACTGGAACCTTGGTAAATGGTCTTGTTGATCATTTTAATTCCTTATCGGACTTAAATGGCCAAATCCGTCCCGGTCTTGTGCATCGGTTAGACGCAAACACTTCAGGGATTATGGTTATTGCAAAAACTAATATGGCACATGCGAATCTGGCGAATCAGTTTCTTAATCGACAGGTTAAGAAAAAATATACCGCATTAACTTGGGGACTTTGGACAGAAAACACCGGTGAAATAGACCAACCTATTGCTAGAAAAAAGAAAGATCCCACATCATTTACGGTTTCGGAAGATGGAAAATCATCCATCACAAAATATAAAGTAGAAAAGAAATTCAGGCATTTATCCAAAGTATCATTTTACCCAAAAACAGGAAGAACGCATCAGATTAGGGTTCATGCGACTTATTTGGGATACCCGATTTTTGGTGATATGAAATATGGAGGAGGTTTTTCAAAGACTCGAGGATTCCTTCCTGAATTCACGAATTATTATAAAAAGAAAATGAAAAAATTTAACCGTCATGCCCTTCATGCAACACGGTTGGAATTCACACATCCAACAACTAAATTACCCGTGACATTTGAGTCAACATTACCGTCAGATTTTTTAAATCTAATGAATTCAATTGAATCATTTTATGATGAATAATGGCACAGAAACCCTAAAAGAATTCCTGAATTATATCCAATTTGAACGCGGATATTCTGCACATACGGTTACTGCGTATCAACACGACTTGGAACAATTCTTGAATTTTATATATCAGTATGACTCAATTCTTCTAAAAGATTTTGGAAAAATTGACCGTCAAGCAATACGCCATTTTTTGGGGAAAGAGTACGAAAAAGGGAATTCTGCCAAAACAGTGGCCCGCAGACTTGCTTCCGTAAAATCACTTTTTAATTATCTTGTCCAGGCAGAAGCCATTCGTGATAATCCCGCCATTCATATCAAAACACCAAAAGTTGAAAAAAAAATTCCTACATTTGTTCAAGAAAATAAAATTGAAGATCTTATGAAAATGCCAGACGCAGGAACACTTATCGGTAAAAGAGATAGGGCAATTCTAGAATTATTTTATGCCACAGGAATCAGGTTGAATGAATTGGCAGGACTCAATATCGGGTCCGTAAACCCACAAGAAAAATTGTTAAGAGTTTTAGGTAAAGGAAATAAAGAGCGTATTGTCCCATTCGGAAAGCCTGCAAAAAACGCATTAGAATCATACTTAAAGAAACGAGGGGAAAGTTGGGTATCTCCCCAAGAAACACCTTTATTTACAGGCCGTGGCGAAAAGCGGATAGCAAGAAGAACAATCCAGCAAAGAGTTAATATTTATTTAAAAGCAGTATTGGGTGGGAGAACAGGTGCCAGCCCCCATACATTACGTCACACTTTTGGTACACATTTATTAGAAAATGATGCAGATATTCGTTCTATCCAGGAACTACTGGGGCATAGTAGTATTTCTTCAACTCAGATTTATACGAAAGTAAATCCAAAAAAAATGAAAGAGATTTACAAGGACGCACATCCACATGGATAGAATGAGGAACAGTAACTAATGAAGATTTCAGGAAATGACCTGGGGTTAGCTAAACTCGGGTTATTAGATTTAACAAATGTTCATAGGAATATTTCCGTTGAATCCATGGTGACCGATATTGTAGGTAATGGTGAGGGCGCTATTGGACTTCGGGGCGCTGCCATGGTGGACACAGGGATTTATACGGGTCGTTCACCCAATGATAAATACATTGTGGATGAGCCTAGTTCTACCGAAAAGATATGGTGGGGGCCGGTGAATCGTAAAGTTTCTGAAGAAGTATTTGATGTACTTTATAATAAAGTTGTGAACTATTATAACAGGTCAGATGATTCAAAAACATATATTTTTGATGGCTTTGCCGGTGCGGATCCAACCTATTCATTGAATGTCCGGATCATTGCCAAAAAAGCATGGCAGGCTCATTTTGTCCATAATATGTTTATTCGTCCGGAAGATGGCGAACTAGATGATTTTAACCCAGAATTCACTATTATTAATGCATCGGATGTTTCCAACAAAGATTTCAAAACATTAGGAATGAATTCTGAAACATTTATTTTATTTCATCTTGGGAGACGAATTGCCATAATTGGCGGAACAGAATATGGCGGTGAAATGAAGAAGGGTATATTTTCTGTTCTTCACTATTTATTACCACAGCAGGGTGTGTTATCCATGCATTGTTCCGCAAATGTATATGTGGATGATAGTAACCCTGCTATATTCTTTGGTCTATCCGGTACTGGAAAAACCACACTGTCTACCGATCCGGTTCGCCCGTTGATTGGAGATGATGAACACGGTTGGTCTGATGATGGAATCTTCAATTTTGAAGGTGGCTGTTATGCAAAAGTTATCAACTTGAATAAGGATGAAGAGCCGGATATTTATAATGCAATCCGAGAAGGTGCATTGCTGGAAAATGTAGTCTATAACAAAGATACCAAAGTCATTGATTTTACTGATGGGTCTAAAACAGAAAATACACGAGTTTCATATCCATTGAATCATATTGATAATTCTGTATATGGGCAGGGAAAACCCAGTATTGCAGGTCATCCAGAAAAAATTATCTTTTTAACATGTGATGCCTATGGTGTTTTGCCACCAGTGGCGAAATTATCATCTGACCAAGCCATGTATCATTTCATCAGCGGATATACGGCAAAAGTAGCAGGTACAGAGCGAGGAATTACAGAACCAACTGCTACTTTTTCTCCCTGTTTTGGCGGCCCATTCTTGACACTCCATCCCTTGCGTTACGCAGAACTTTTGAAAGAGAAAATGGAAAAATTTGACGTAGATGTTTATCTGGTAAACACTGGATGGGTAGGGGCTAGCGCAAAATCCGGTGCAAAACGATTCAATCTTCCAAAAACAAGGGAGATTATTAATTCCATTTTGGGTGGAGAGATTGAAAAATCCGAATTTGAAACAGATCCATATTTTGGATTTCAAATCCCAATATCTCTTGGCGAAATTGATTCAAATCTTTTGAATCCTGTTCGTGCATGGGATAACTTGGATGAGTACCATGCCACAGCAAAAGAATTAGTTCAAAAATTCCAGGCGAATTATAAACAATATGATTTAGGTGACACAGCGGTATTAAATGCCGGGCCTTCATTGTAAAAAAAACGTAAAGGTGACATTATGGTTATAGAATTTGTTGCTAGACATTTTCAAGCACCACATAAGATTCGTGAATATGCTGAAAACAAAGTTCAAAAATTCATGAAATTCAACGACAGAGCAACACAATGCCAGATTATATTGGAGCATGAGCATAACGACCATACCGCAGAGATCAGTTTATCAGTTCCTGGGAATAGATTTTTCGCAAAAGCAGTGACAAAAAACATGACCAAGTCCATTGATGATGCTGTTGAAAAAACAATGCTACAACTTAAAAAACATATGGAATTACTCCATAATCACAGATAAACAGGAAAAATAAAATATTTGAACTCTTATAGAGTTTATATAATTTAAGTGAGTCGTGATTTGCACCATATTGCCGCGACGTAAAACAAGCGCTAAAAAAGTTTTGAAGTACGAAGCCGGACACAGCGCCGGCTTTTTTTATGCAAAAAATAAAAGACATACTAAAAAATAGAATTCTTGTCCTGGACGGTGCCATGGGAACCATGGTGCAGTCCTATGCTCTTTCAGAGTCGGATTTCCGTGGAGATCGTTTTGAAAATCATCCATGCGACTTGAAAGGGAATAATGATTTCCTGTGTTTAACTCGCCCTGATGTGGTGGGTGAGATCCACCGCGCTTACCTGGATGCAGGCGCTGATATCATTGAAACCAATACATTCAACGCAACTAGCATTTCTCAAGCTGATTATCAAACAGAAGATTTAGTTTATGAAATCAATAAGGCAGCTGCAAAGATTGCCCGGAACGTAGTCGATGAAATCACATTAAAGACTCCAGACAAACCAAGATTTGTTTGTGGTTCATTAGGCCCGACCAATAAAACCGCATCCATGAGCCCAGATGTATCCAATCCTGGTTTTCGAAATATTTCATTCGATGAATTATCGGATGCCTATTATGACCAAGCCAAAGGTCTTGTAGATGG
>CAJWPW010000043.1 GCA_913045415.1 uncultured Fidelibacterota bacterium
GGTAAAAACCACTATGAACATCAAGTATCACGATGGAATTAATAATGAATAAAATTATTATTTTGGTAGTGACACTTCTATTCTGGGGATGTAGTGGACCGAACACGGTTGTATCAAAAGATACTATTATCAAGCATGATTTAGTTAATATCCAAGAATTGGACCCCACCCTTATGGTGGAATTAAAATATTCTACCACTGACAATTTTATGAAGACCGATGTATATGGTGAACTAGAAACATGTTATATGCGGAGAATCCCAGCACAAATGTTAGTAAATGCCAATATATTTTTAAAAGAAAACCATCCTGATCTTCGTTTGCTAATTTATGATGGTCTCCGACCCCGTTCAATCCAATGGATCCTTTGGAATACATTAAGCGATGTTCCCGAATCCGAAAGAACCAATTTTGTAGCTGATCCAAAAACAGGATCTATCCATAATTTTGGTGCTGCTGTTGATCTTACAGTTGCCCATAAAAATGGAACTCCGTTGGATATGGGAACCCATTACGATTATTTTGGTGATTTGGCATTTCCAAGACTGGAAGATTCTCTCGTAGTCGTAGGAGATTTAAAACAGGAGCAGGTGAATAACCGTCTTATTTTAAGAGATGCCATGACCCAAGCTGGATTTAGCCCTATCGCTACAGAGTGGTGGCATTTTGATTCATTCCCCTATATGGAGACCAAACGAAAGTTTTCCATCATCGAATAAAAATGAGTCACCTTAATAAAATTGTTTTGTCTCTAGTTGTAATGTCATCGCTTACATTACCACAAAATAAACCAGAGCGGTTATCTCCAGGGGATACAATATTATTCATCGCCCCATCAGGATATTTAAAACAAGATCGAATGGCATTAGCCAAAAAACGATTAGAAGATCGTGGATATGTCACTGTTCAGGCAGATGATATTTTTCGGGCATATGGATATTTGGGGGGGACCGATGAAAGACGAGTTGAAGAACTTATGACTGGCTGGACAAATCAAAATATTAAAGCTATTTTCCCCGGAACAGGCGGGTATGGTACAACCCGGATTTTAGATCAACTGGATTATGATATTATAAAAAATAATCCAAAAATTTTGGTAGGATTCAGTGATATTACCGGCTTGCATCTCGCCATCAATAAGATGACCGGTCTCACAACATTCCATACACCAAGCCCCATGTATGGATTGGGGAGTGAAGAAAATCTATCGCTAATTTCTGATTATTATTTCTGGCAAGCCATTGAAGCAAATAATCCAAATGGATACACCATTGATGTAAAATTATTTGAATTAGGTGAATCGGTTATTACGCTCCATGCGGGAAAAGGAAAAGGCGAACTTATTGGTGGAAATTTATCTTTGATCAATTCACTCATGGGCACGCCTTATGAAATTGAAACAAAAGGAAAAATTCTTTTTATAGAAGATGTGGGCGAAGCACCTTATCGTATCGATCGATATTTCTCCCAATTAAGAATGGCTGGCAAATTTGATCATCTTAAGGGGGCTATTTTAGGGAAATTTACCCGAAGAGCCAAAGAACCACCGGATGATGACAATAGTTTTACAATGATGAGAGTATTGGAACAATATTTTTCAAATTTGGGTGTCCCGGTGATTGCCAACTTTCCAATCGGACATTACAAGTATAATGTTTCATTCCCGATTGGCGTCATGGCAGAGATTGATGCGGACAAGCAAACGGTAAGAATATTAGAAAACCCAACCCAATAAAACAATAATTATGACCGAGTATAAAAGAGATCTTGGGCTCAAAGAGTCTGTAGCTATTGTTATCAGTCGCATCATTGGTTCAGGAATATTTCGAACACCGGCACCTATCATGGCTTTGGTAGGCTGTACGTCCCTGTTCGGATTGGTTTGGGTTATTGGCGGAATCATTACAATCTTCGGCGCGGTAATCTATGCTGAACTCACGGCTATGATTCCCAAATCTGGAGGTCCATACGTCTTTTTAAAAGAAGCCTATGGCCCCTATATCGCTTTCATACGTGGTTGGGCTATGTTCTTTGTATCAGAGACGGCATCAATCGTTGCTGTTGCATTGGTTTTTACCGAATACCTGAATGCCATTTGGGAAATCACCATGGGAACCCAATTTAATCTTTTTGTCACATTTGCCATTTCATTAATAACCATTTGGGGACTCACAGGCATCAATTTATTTGGTGTAAGCATGAGTGGCAAATTCCAGGTTATTTTCAGTACTATTAAGGTCGGAGCTGTAGGCGCAATTATTGGGATGACTCTTACATCCTTCTCCACAGGAAATGTCCATAATTTTGTTAACCCGCTCTGGCCCGAATCGTTTGGCTGGGAAACTATTCTTGCTGTTGGTGCTGCCTTACGATATTCTTTCTTTGCCTTCAGTGGTTGGGAAGGTGCCACTTACATGGCGGAAGAGGTGAAAGATCCGCAAAGAACATTACCCCTTTCTCTTTTCCTTGGAATTGGCGGAGTAACACTACTTTATATTGGCACAAACCTTGGATATTTATTTCAGTTAAATGTTCAGGAAATTATTGAGAATAAGTGGGTTGCAACAGCTGCTCTGAAAGTTGTTTTAGGTGCAACGGGGGGGGTTTTGATCTCTATTGCTGTTGCCGTTAATGCTTTTGGAAATATAAGCACACAGATTCTTTGCAAAGGCCGAACATGGCATGCCATGGCACGAGACGGACTATTTTTTGATAAATTCAAAGTGTTGCACCCGGTATTTAAATCCCCAAATAATGCACTCATAGGACAAGGGATTTGGGCAACAGTTTTATTGATTTTTTCGATCCTTTCCACCTATTTTCAATCGGGAATTGGTGGATCAAATGCTTATGAGATCATTATTGATTTCTTCTCTGCCACTAGTACTGTATTTAATCTGCTCACTTTTGGAGCTATCTATATTCTGCGGAAAAAATGGCCTCATAAGGATCGTCCGTATAAAGCACTCTTGTATCCGTGGAGTATGTACATTGTTTTAATTCTATATTTTTCATTCTTTATCATTACATTGATAACCGCATTTATTCCTTCTATGTTGGGGTTAGCTCTTACCTTTAGCGGCACTTTTTACTATCTGAAAAAAATAAAACACAAATCATGATCCAGCTTTTACCAATTCTAATCTTTTTCTCTTTTCTGTCTGGACAGACAAATTCAAAATGTGGGATCATTCCTGAAAATGAAACACTCTTTTCTCGTGACAGCCAAAACTGGGGCTACGGCTATGACAGCCTGCTTGTTGATTTAGATAGGTGGAATGAAAATCCATTCGTTTCCATTGATTCCCTAGGTGCATCAGTTCAAAACAGGGCAATCTGGGAATTAACCATCGCTGATGATCCTGAATCCAGCACTAATCATCGAATCTATATTCATACACGGACACATCCCGGCGAAGAAGAATCGTTTTGGGTCACGAATGAAATTATTAATATTCTTTTATCGGACACGCCATTAGGAGACTTCCTGCGAGCAAATTTTACCTATCATATTATTCCCATGTACAATCCGGACGGTGTGGAATTGGGTTATCCGCGAAATAATGCCAATGGAATCGATATTGAAAGTGGCTGGGATGATGTTCCTTTAGAGCCGGAAGTAGAAATTTTGAAAAACAGGTTTATTGACTTAATGTGGAATGTGGATAATCCTATAGAGGTAGCGTTGAATATGCATTCTGCGTACGCCTGCTTAAGATATTTTGTTTACCATGCTTCAGAGGGAACATCATCTGAATATACTGGTATTGAGCAATTATTCATTAATTCCATTAGATCCCATTTCCCCGGTGGAATTGAACCCTGGTCTTATTTTGTGAGTTGGACATCCGGCACACCGGACCAATACCCTGAAAGTTGGTGGTGGATGAATCATGGCGAAAATGTATTGGCATTGACCTACGAGGATATGAATTGCGATGAAGCTGGCTTGTATGATTCCACAGCCAACGCTATTGTTCGTGGGATTATTAATTATCTTGGTCTTGATTTTACTGGTATTTCAGAAGAAAAAGGATCAATCCTCTCCGGTTTTGTTTTAAAACAAAATTATCCCAATCCATTCAACTCATTCACTACAATCCAATATAGTTTACATCAAGAAGATAAGGTTACCCTTATTCTTTATGATCTTAAAGGATCCCAGATTAAAACATTGATAAACGATCGCCAGATCCCAGGGGTAAAAACTTTAATGTGGAATGGAAAAAATGATGCAGGAAAACCTGTCCCTGCGGGCATATATTTGTATACCATGGCATCCGGAAATATCATAACCACCCGCAAATTGATTTTCTTAAAATAAACCAGGCTACACATAATTTTTCTTTATGATGAATTATAAACGCATTTTACTTTATACATTGTTTGGTTTAACTATTTTAATAGCCTCTCCACCAAATGAAGAATTCAGGGCCACATGGGTGATCACGTGGGATCATATTAACCGATATGAAACACCGGGGCAAAACTTGGAACGGGTGGCCAAGATCATGGATGACCACGCAGACGCAAATATGAATGCAGTTATTTTCCAGGTCCGACAAAGCGGGACGGCCTACTACCAATCATCTTATGAACCATGGGGATATTATTCAGGATACCAAAATCCTGGCTATGATCCTTTAGGAGTGGCAATTGAAGAAGCCCATGCCCGCGGAATGGAACTCCATGCCTGGTTTAATGTTTTCCAAACATCCAGCACCCATAATGGAACGCCAGCAGCTGAACACCCAGAGTGGGTTTGTCGTGACCAAAATGGAAGTTCAATGACATCCTACAGGGCTGTGTCTCCAGGATTGGAAGAAGTGAGGAATTATACGGTGAATGTTGCCATGGAAATTGTCCGAAATTATGACATCGATGGTCTTCATCTGGATTATGTCCGGTGGAATGAACATATCAACACAAATCGAAATTCTGTACCGCTTCCGGAACAGTTGAACCGCTTGGACGGAATCATATCCCAAAATGATGTTGATGCATTGAACGCCAATTCATCTGGAAGATATTTATACG
The DNA here is from genome assembly GCA_913045415.1 of uncultured Fidelibacterota bacterium. The sequence continues at coordinate 5,038 of CAJWPW010000043.1, forward strand.
ATTATGAGCATCCCTATTCTGCAGGTGTGCCAGATGGGTTCAGTACTTGGGAAAAATGGTGGCGATGGTGCGTAACGGAATTCGTCTCCACCCTTCATGATTCGATCCAAGCAGTGAAACCCCATGTGAAATTGAGCGCGGCTGTATTAGGAAAATACAATTGGTCTGGTTGGCAAGGATACGGCACCGTTTACCAGGATGGGGCACTTTGGTATAATAATGGCTATTTAGACCATATCATGCCCATGAGTTATCACTGGACAAGCGCTAACGGATTTTTGGGCATGCTTTCGACCGACTGTCCTGATTGCTGGGAGTTATTTATTCAACCGGGAATAGATTCAGGCAGGCCATTTACTGTGGGACCAGGGTCTTATATTTTATACGAAAATAATGTCTGGAACAATCATATCGAAATTGTGGGTGCCTGCCGTGGTTTAAGTTGGGTTGAAGGTTTTCAATTTTTCAGTTACGGAACCTGGCGCGATAAAAACTATTTTGGAACAGCAGGCGAAACATTCTTTATTAAAAAATCAAAAATAGGGAAAAATCCATTTGGAAGTACATTAATACTAGATCCACCTGTTATCGTCCTTTCATCAACTGAAGATGGGAACTTTGATTTAGATATTTATCCAAAAGAAATTGATAAGCCAAACTGGATCATTACCTATCAATCCACCAATCCAACTGCGTCAACAGAAACTGCTGATATTATAGATATACAATTCACCAAGGACTCATTTATGGTTCCTATTGAAAGGGCAACTTATGACACTTCCCAAACACAATTCTTTTTTTCCACCACAGCTGACCGGTTCTGGCAAGAATCTGCCAAGTCTAACCTTGTTTTGATTTCTGGACCCGGAGATCAACAAACTAAGTCCTTTGATCTATTTCAGAACTACCCAAACCCATTTACAAAAAAAACAACAGTATTACTTGCTACATCCTATAAGAGAGATGTGGAGTTGATCATTTGGTCGTTGGATGGAAAAAAGGTAAAAATACTCCTGGATGAACAATTATATCCAGGTTATTATTCCTATGATTGGACTGGATTGAATGATGTTGGACAACAGATTGCATCGGGAATCTTTTTTTGTACGCTTGGTTGGAATGGTAAAATAATAGATTCGAAAAAATTGATTTATGTAAAGTAAGGCATACTATTTTAGAATCCGGATCAACCGTTCTGAGACCATGGTAATTCCCACATTTACAACAACAGAAACCAAGATAAACCAAGTCCAAGCCAAGCCAATATGTTGTAAATAAAACACAATTAAACAACTGGAGATCAGCCCAAATATTAAACTGGTTGGTTGAAACGATTGATTAAGTTTACTCAAGAGAAATAGCCCCAAAAGTCCTCCATAAGTGAAGGAAGCAATCGTAAGTCCCATAATCACAATGGCAGAATCTCCTTCATCAAAAATGAGTGCAATGCCGATGAGAACAATCGCCCACAAGAAACTGACAATCCGGGATTTTCTCAAATCCGCTTCACCTTTGAACCAATCGATGATTGTAGAAGAAGCCAAGGAATTGATAGATGAACTCAACGTTGACATGGCTGCCGACAGAATTCCAGCCAACAACAACCCTTTTACACCAATGGGTAAATGTTCAATAATAAAAGTTGAAAATTCCCGATCTTTATCTATCTCCACCCCTCCGAGGTAAATGTAAATCAAGGATCCGGCTAATAAGAAAATCCCGAATTGCAGAAAAACAAAAAAACCACTCCCAATCATGGCTTTCCTTCCGGATTCTAAATCCTTGGTTCCCAAAACGCGTTGAACCATCATATAATCAGCACCATGAGAAGAAAAAGATAAAAGCATGCCACCAATGACTGCACTTATGAACGAGTATGGATCATGGAGAAAATCTCCACTAAAATTTAGTATCTGGAATTTTCCTGCTTCACTCAATTGAGTCAGAGCATCACCAGCTGATGGCCCCATATTAAGCAGAATATAAAATATGGAAATCAAGCCTCCGGCTAAATAAAGCACAAATTGAAAACTATCAATCCAAACGATGGTTCGGATGCCTCCGAGAAGTGAATAAATAAGGGTTACAATTCCGATCACCAATACGGCAACAGGCAATGACCATCCCGTTACTACCTGAACAATAACTGCCGTAGCAAGGTATCGAATTCCATCAGCAAGAATCCGGGTAATGAGGAAAACACCTGATGCGACTTTTTGGATCTCTGGACCAAATTTATTGCCCAATACTTCATAAATGGATGTGACCCCTGAACTAAAATATTCCGGCAATAAAAATAAGCTCACCAGAATCCTTCCCAAAATATATCCAATGGCCAATTGCAGGAATAACCAATTCCCGCGATAAGCAATTCCCGGAATGCTGATAAATGTTAAAACGGACGTTTCTGTGGCAACGATGGAAAACATAGCAACAATCCAGGGAATAGTTTTGCCACCCAAAAAATAATCAGATGTGGTAATATTCAATCTGCTCTGCCACCAGCCAAAACCCATGAGTCCGGCTAAAAATAGAAAAATGATTGACGTGTCTATCCAGTGTAACATATTATAATTCCTGTGAATATATCATTCACTCTTCAGGGAGTTTTTACCCATCGCTGTTTGATTTTCAGATTTGGATTCTGTTCTTTGAATCCCAGCGTCTCATAAACCGCAGAATGGATTCGTTGCCGCCAGTCATAATATTTTGGTTTTTTCCAAGAACGATTAGGATGAACCGCATTAGTTAGTAAAATAACTATAATTTGGTTTTCGGGATCAATCCATAATGATGTTCCTGTATATCCTGTGTGTCCAAAACTGGAATCACTTAAATATACTCC
>CAJWPW010000044.1 GCA_913045415.1 uncultured Fidelibacterota bacterium
GTTTGCCAGAGCCATATGCCCATCAAGACGACCTAAGAAAACAGGTCTATCCAGCACAACATCATCGATCCACGATTTATCAGGATACTTGCCTCCCCATAACTCGTGATCCCAATCGCCTCCTTGCATCCATACACCTTTAGGGAGAGATTCCGCATGGGCCACGATCCGCTTCTGAAATTCAGCTTTATTATCCACATCACGAAGATTTACGCTGGAAAGCTGAAATCCACCACTCATGAAGTGAACATGATTATCAATCAAACCAGGAGTGACGAAGCGCCCCATTAAATTTATCTTCTCAGTTTCCGGGCTAGCCATTTCCAAGGTTTCATTGTCATTTCCAACGAATAGAATTTGTTCATTTCCTACTGCAAGAGCTGATGCTGACGGGTTTGATAAATTTCCTGTCCAGATGATACCATTATAATAAATTTTTTCAACTTTTGGTGCGGAGCAGGCGCAGATCAATAAAAGCAGAGGAAGGATCTTTTTCATAATAATTTTATTAGTTAGGTTATAAATTTTTGAATTGATGAGTCTTTTTAAATGCAGTTGAGAACTCAATAGTCAACAACACAATTTACAGTCTAATTTTAGTGATATGAAAATTGGGAATATTCATATTGAAACTCCGATATTTCTCGCCCCCATGGCGGGTGTCACCGATTACCCATTTCGAATTTTATGTAACGAAATGGGTGCTGGCATTGTGTATTCAGAATTTGTATCCGCTGATGGCATCATCCGTGAGAACTCTAAGACATTAAGCTTAATTCGATTCGAAGAAGCAGAACGACCCATTGGTATCCAAATTTTCGGGAGTGACGCTGAAACCATGAGCCAAGCCGCCAAATACGTGGTGGATACCTTTCATCCCGATATTCTCGATATTAATTATGGATGTCCCGTCCCAAAAGTAACCAAAAAAGGCGGCGGATCCGCGGCACTTCAGGACTTGTGCTTAATGGATGATATTACAGCAGCAGTTGTTGAGTCAATTCCTGAAGTACCTGTCACTGTTAAAATGCGAATGGGATGGAATCAAACTTCAATTGTTATTCCGGAAGTGGGCCAACGATTAGAGAAAATTGGGGTGAAGGCAATTGCCCTTCATCCCAGAACCACAAAACAGCGGTATACCGGAAAAGCAGATTGGCATTATATCAAACTCTTAAAAGAATCCTGTTCTATCCCAGTAATTGGGAATGGAGATGTTTGCACAACCGATGATATGATGAGGATGTTTGATGAAACCGGCTGCGATGCGGTGATGGTCGGACGGGCAGCGCATGGAAATCCATGGTTTTTTAGGGAAGCAAAAGCCCGGTTCAATGGTGAGCCAAATCCGGCTACTCCTTCCTTATTAGATATTTCCAATATGTGCAGTCGGCATTTTGATCTTTTATTGGAAAATCGTGGCGAAAGAATAGGTTCTAATTTGATGCGGAAACATTTCTCCAATTATATTAAAGGATTTCCCGGTGCATCCATTTTTCGACAAAAATTGGTCACTGCGCCCAGTCTTCCAGAAATGCGATCCGCTTTAAATGAGTTTATGGAAGCAGCTCAAAAAATTGAATTGGAATTAGTGTAACCCGTAAGTCATAATTTAAAAAACACCAGCACTCATTTTATTCCTAATCCAAATTCTTATTCCTTATTTTGCTCTACTCTCTAACTTGTGCTATCAATGAATGACCGGTAATTTTCCAAGCTTTTTTCAATTCAATTTTATTCATCAGAGATATAATCTATGACTCAAATAACAAGGGCAGTAAACGAACCCATCCTATCCTTTGCAGCCGGATCCCCAGAACGAGCCAGCCTTCAAGCCAAATATGATGAAATGGCCACACAAACAATCGAGATCCCTCTTATAATAGATGGTAAAGAAATAAAAACAGGTGATACGGGTAACTGTATCATGCCTCACAACCACCAACACGTTTTAGCCACTTATCATAAAGCCGGTGAAACCGAAGTAATTCAGGCAATTGATGCAGCCATGAAATCGTGGAAAACTTGGTCAACAACAACATTGGAAGAAAGAACCAAAATATTCAGAAAAGCAGCTGAGCTATTGCAAGGTCCGTGGCGGGATACCATCAATGCAGCCACCATGCTCAACCAAAGTAAAAATGCATTTCAAGCAGAAGTTGATGCAGCCTGTGAGTTAATTGACTTTTTTAATTTCAATGCACAATATGCAGAGGAAATCACTGCCAAGCAACCGTTGATCTCACCGGAAGGCATGCACAATCACTTGGAGTATCGACCACTGGAAGGATTCGTATTTGCCATTACACCGTTTAATTTTACATCCATCGCTGGTAACCTTCCTTCTGCTCCCGTACTCATGGGAAATGTGGCTTTATGGAAACCGGCATCAAGTGCGGTTCTGCCCTGTTATTATATTATGAAAATGCTGGAGGAAGCTGGTTTACCAGCAGGCGTGATCAACTTTATCCCAGGATCCGGTGGGAAAGTGGGTAATCCTGTTTTATCCAATTCGAATCTGGCTGGAGTACATTTTACAGGATCAACCGCCACCTTTCACCATATTTGGAAAACAATCGGCAACAATATTGACAAGTACAAAACCTATCCAAGAATCGTAGGTGAAACCGGTGGAAAAGATTTCTGTCTCGCTCATGAATCCGTTGGTTTGGATGAATTATCCACAGCCATGATCCGTGGAGCATTTGAGTTCCAGGGACAAAAATGCTCAGCCATGTCTCGGGCGTACATTCCAACTACGATTTGGGATGACTTAAAGAACAAGTATTTGTCGGAACTCGAGACAGTTAAAGTGGGCTCGCCAAGGGATTTTACCAATTTCATGAATGCTGTAATTGATAAACCCGCTTTTGATTCAATCGTGTCTTATATTGATTATGCCAAGGAATCGGATGATGCTGAAATCATTTCCGGTGGAACATATGATGATTCCAAAGGCTACTTCATTCAGCCCACAACTATCCTGACAACTGATCCCCATTTTAAAACCATGGAAGAAGAAATTTTCGGCCCCGTTCTAACGATATACCTATATGATCCCACCGATTGGGATTCTATCATCGATCTCGTGGATTCTACCTCACCTTATGCTTTGACTGGATGTATTATGGGGCAAGATAAGGAAGCCTTAGATGAAGCTAAGGATCGCTTGACCCATTCTGCCGGAAATTTTTATATTAATGATAAACCTACTGGTGCTGTTGTGGGTCAACAACCATTTGGTGGTAGCCGTGCTTCAGGGACCAATGATAAAGCCGGATCCGAATTGAACCTTTTACGGTGGCTTTCTCTAAGAACGGTGAAAGAAACGTTTGAAACGCCCACAGATTATCGTTATCCATTTTTACAAGAGGATTAATTGAGACATCTCACAGCCATGGTCGCTATGGGTGGAAATTCTCTTTCTCCCAAAGGAGAAACCGGAACAATCACGCAACAATTTTCCCACACACGAGAAGCGTTAGATGGTATTGGCAATTTTATTGAACGTGGTTACAATCTCTGTATTAATCATGGGAATGGCCCCCAAGTTGGGAATGAACTTTTGCGTATGGACCTGACGCATGAAAAAGTTCCTCCTCTCCCTTTGGGCGTTTGTGTTGCTGGAACTCAGGGTACAATCGGCTATATGATACAACAATCATTACAAAACAAATTGCGAGATATGAAAATAGATCGTGAAATTGTGACCCTTATTACTCAGGTTATCGTTGATAAAAATGATCCATCTATAAAAAATCCATCAAAATATGTAGGCGTCCGTTATGATGATGATGAAATAAAATTATTAGCCGAAAAATTTGACTGGAGTGTCAAAGAACAAGAGCCGGGACAGTGGCGACGTGTGGTACCATCTCCCATGCCGGAATATATTATGCATGGAAAATCAATTAAAGCTTTGGTGGATCGTGGAACGATCGTGATTGCAACCGGTGGGGGTGGAATTCCAGTTTTTAATGACTCTTCTGGCCATCTTGAAGGACTTGATGCGGTGATTGATAAAGACTATGTAGCAGCAAAACTTGGACGAATTCTTCGTGCGGAAGAGTTGTGGATCATTACCGATGTGGATCATGTGTATAGTAACTTCGGCACTTCCATACAAGAAGCAATTCAATCTTTAACACGGATAGAAGCAGAAGAATTATACAATAAAGGTGTCTTTCAACAAGGAAGTATTGGTCCGAAAATTCGGGCAGCTATCCATTTTTTGAAATACCACGGTAAAAAAGTGATTATAACATCGATCCCCTGCATCCAGGATGCGTTAGACGGAAAAGCAGGGACAGAAATAAGGAATGAAGCATGAAAATTCATGAATATCAGGCGAAAAAGATCTTTGCCAATTTTGGAATGCCTGTTCAAGATGGCTACGTTTTTGAAAATATCGAAGATGCAGAATCCACCATTAGAAGAGTACAAAAAGATTTCAATACTGAAGATGTGGTTGTAAAAGCCCAAATTCACGCAGGTGGACGCGGAAAAGGCGGTGGTGTGAAATATTCACCCAATTTTGATAAAGCAATGCAAAATGCTAAAAATATCTTGGGCATGAACCTAGTCACACATCAAACCGGTGAAAAAGGTCAACTCGTCCGTAAAGTTTACGTGACTGAAGCCTTTGACATCGCAGAAGAATATTATGCAGCCATTACTTTGGATCGCGGAAAAGGCATGGATGTTTTCATGATATCATCTGAAGGTGGCGTTGAGATAGAAAAAGTTGCCAGAGAAACTCCGGGAAAAATTATAAAGGTCTGGATTGATCCACTGTTGGGAATGAAATCATTTCAAGCAAGAAAACTAGCTTATGGACTCGATTTGTCTGGCGATGCACTTAAAGCAGCCATGAAAATATTTATGCAAATGTATCACGCCTATCAAAGTATAGATGCAACTATTGTGGAAGTGAACCCACTTATTCTCACCACTGATGGACGTGTCGTTGTTTTGGATGCCAAAGTGAATCTGGATGACAATGCCCTTTTTCGTCATAAGGATATTTCAGACATGCGTGATTTTGATGAAGAAGATCCCATGGAAGTTGAAGCACGCAAATTCAACCTGAATTATATCAAACTCGATGGCAATGTGGGCTGTATGGTAAATGGTGCCGGACTAGCCATGGCTACCATGGACATCATTAAACTGGCTGGCGGAGAACCAGCAAACTTTTTAGATGTGGGCGGATCCGCTTCTGCAGAAACAGTAAAAAATGGCTTTCGTATTATTTTATCTGATGAGAATGTAAAAGCAGTTTTGATCAATATTTTTGGCGGTATTGTTCGCTGCGATCGCGTGGCCAATGGTGTGGTCCAAGCAGTAAAAGAATTGGGACTGAAAGTACCGGTTGTGGTTCGCTTGGAAGGAACCAATGCCAGAGAAGCACAAGATATTTTAGCTAAGTCCGGCGTAGATATTATTCCTGCAATCGGCATGAAAGATGCTGCTCAAAAAGTTGTTAATGCATCCTTAGGCAATTAGGAGATTTGAAATGTCAATTTTAGTTAATAAAGATTCAAAAATTATTGTCCAGGGAATTACCGGCTCAGAAGGTCAATTCCACGCCGGGCAAATGCTGGAATATGGGACCCAAGTTGTTGCGGGTGTTACACCAGGGAAAGGTGGACAACAAACCTTGGACAATCGTGTTCCCGTTTTCAATTCAGTTGAAGAAGCGGTAGAACAAACCGGTGCGGATACATCTATTATTTTTGTTCCTCCACCCTTTGCTGGGGAAGCTGTAATTGAAGCAAGTTATGCCGGTATTAAAGTTGTGGTCTGTATCACAGAAGGTGTTCCGGTTCATGATATGGTGAAAGTGAAGAAAGTCGTGGACCAAAATGGTACTCGCCTGATTGGCCCAAATTGCCCGGGAATAATCACTGTTGACGAATGTAAACTGGGAATTATGCCGGGTTTCATTTGCAAAAAAGGAAATATTGGCGTGATCTCAAAATCTGGTACACTCACTTATGAAGCTATTGCCCAGTTGGTGAATGTTGGCTTGGGACAAACGACTGCAATAGGAATCGGTGGCGACCCAATCATCGGCACCACCATGAAAGATTGTATCGAATTATTTGAAGCAGATCCAGAGACAAAAGGAATTGTTGTCATCGGAGAAATTGGCGGCCAAATGGAAATTGAAGCAGCGCGCTGGGCAAAAGATAATGTGTCTAAACCTATGGTTGGATTCATTGCTGGACAGACGGCACCTCCCGGTCGACGGATGGGACACGCTGGAGCGATCGTTTCCGGTGGCGATGATACTGCCGAAGCGAAAATGAGAATTCTAGGCGAATGCGGGATTGCGGTTGCTGAATCTGTAGCAGATATCGGTAATCTTATGAAAGCCGCAATGGAAAAATAAATAATGACAAACAGAACATTTGCAATTATCAAACCAGATGCAGTAAAAAATAGATATACTGGAAAGATATATGACCGAATTTTACAGGCAGGTTTTACGATACTTTCTGCTAAACTATTAAAAATGACATTAATACAAGCAGAAGGGTTTTATGCAGTTCATAGAGAGCGCCCTTTTTACGGTGAGCTCACAACATTCATGTCATCTGGTGCTTGTATGGTATTAGCATTAGAAAAAGAAAATGCAGTGGCTGCTTGGCGTGAAACAATTGGCGCAACCAACCCAGAAGAAGCTGCTGAAGGAACAATTCGGAAGGATTTTGCCACTAGTTTGGGGGAAAATGCCGTACATGGTTCAGATAGCGATGAAAATGCTGAAAAAGAAATTGCCTTTTTCTTTGCAGAGAGTGAACTTATAAGCATTAAATGATTTCCTTCTTATGAGAAAAATCCTTTTTTTAACTATTCTGGTGTCGTTTTTCGCTTGTAGCGGGAGCGGTATTGAGGGTTATGTGGGCGAATCTATTTCAATCACAGCAGATAATCCTGAAGAAGGAAAAGATGTGGATTACAATTGGACATTGGCGAATCAACCTGATGGCTCTCTCATGAATTCTACTGACCTGTTCGCATCTGATGATGGCCAAAAAATGTCTTTCATTCCAGACTATCCCGGCGACTATTCCGTGGAAGTGCTTGTATCTCAATATGGAGATGAGATTGCCAATCAAACATTTGCTTTTTCGATCATGGATCCTAACAAACAGGAAGAAGTAGTTGAAGGTGAAGAATCCCAAGATGAAGTAAACGAAGAATGGCTGAATGAAGATCTGGAAAAAGAATCAGATGTAGTAATTGAGAGTGAAGATGAAGAAATTGATGAAAATGATTACGATGATGAAGTTGAAGATGATGTAGATAGCGATGATCAGGAGGAAGAAGAAGATAATGATGTACCCGTAGCAAAAATCATTACTTCTAAAAGCGTACAAGCAAAAGCCATTCAACCTAAAAAAGGCGCATCCATTGCTGCAAAGACAGATCAATTCACCATCCAGATTACATCAAAACGGATGCTGAATGATGCACAGTTATTTTCGCAAAAGATGATCAGCAAGGGTTATGACGCATATATCCAGAAAACTTTGTTTGACACGGATAAGACCTGGTATCGTGTGCGTGTTGGAAGTTATGATAATTATAATTCAGCCAAAGCGGCAGCCGATGTTCTCTCCAGAGAATTGGGTATGGCTACTTGGGTCGATTTTGTAAGAAAAGAATAATAATACACAATAGGAGATTATACTATGGGCCCCATGGACCTTTATTTTGACGTAAGAGATATTTTTCGTGCACCACGCCTTGCTTTAAGCGGAAAGAAGATCTGGATTTTTATGGTGGGCAATTTGGGAGGATTTATCCTGTATTGGGTCTTTTCTTACCTTTCCCTAGGCATGGCTGGCGTAT
>CAJWPW010000045.1 GCA_913045415.1 uncultured Fidelibacterota bacterium
GGGATCCACCCATGCTTATAATTTCCCCCGAGGAAATTTTACCGATAAAAGGTGTTGCCCCCGAATCAACAATAGCAGATTCATGATATGCGATCCGAAGAATCCCCGGTTTATTCAGGACAAGGTTAAGAGGTTCAATATCGTAAAGGTCGGTAATTAAAAAAGTTGAATCAATTGAACTGGGACTTACGCCTTGACCAACAATGGTTAAACTAACATCTCCTGTAACGGCATTTTGGGGGAGAAGGACTGTTGCATTTCCATCCTGACTAATGGATGTGCCACCTAAAGAAGAAATGATCGTTTCCGGCGATTTATAGATGGACGTTTGTGCCATTTTATTTTTACGGTCGTCCTGGGCGCCGGATACCTGCACCTGGATAGCTTTCCCGGCATATTCTTCTGGCAGAATAAGAACTCCCGTCCATTCATCTCCATTAAAACTTTGTTTCTCAACGATTAAAGTATCAGCAATCTCATCTCCATCAATATCAGGGTCATCCGGATGCGTGACCAAAACAATAGGATCCACATTTAAGTCCAGATAGAAATCTTCCTTGAATTTGACAATAAGAATGATTTGTTCCTCAGAGACATAATTTGCTCGGATCGTATCCACAGTTGGTGCTGTAACATCAATATAAAAATAATCAGTGCTAGACCAGTCTGAAACTGCATATCCATGGTCAATGGCCCGGACCTTCCAGCCATAGTTTCCTTCAGGGATATTTCTAATTGTTTTCTCTGTTCTGTTGATGGTTCCTATATTTCCAACACCATAATGACCTGTGCTGATGGCGTGTTCATTATTTTCTTCTTCTGAACCAATCTGGATTTGATATCGAAGTCCTAGTTCAGGCGTGGAACCACCACCGGCATTTTCAGGGTCAACCGGTGCAGTCCATGCTAAGGTGACCTTATCATCATTAATGTCAGAATCATCTAATCCATAAGGCGCATTGGGTGCTTTATTTGGATTTTCCAGGCCTTCAAGATTATCATAAATCCGTGCGGACACATCTGAATTTGAAGTGATTCCAGCCAGAAACAGGTCCAAGTCACCATCCGCATCATAATCGCCAAATTGGGAGAAACTAAATCCAACTGAATCAATATCGATGTCCCCATCGATTGTAAAGACACCATTATCTTGGGCATAAAGCCCCGTAAAAGGAATGCTGCCGCCATCTGCGGTGCTGGATAATCCGGAGATAAGAAGATCCCAATCGCCATCAGAGTCATAATCACCCCATGTGGGTCTACCATAATAAACACCGGTCAGCATATGTCCACCAGAAACGATAAATGTGTTGATTGCATTGGTCGCAATATAACTGACAAGATCGCCACTGCTATTTAGCCCTGTTAGTGCAAAATCTTCATAACCATCATCATTATAATCAGCAAAATCAATGGCACCTGCAGTCACACCATAGATCTCAGAATTCCAAGTAAGGCTATTTGTTAATTTATAATTCGAATTATTTAAATAGACCCGCAATGCTAAAGATTCAACTGAATCAGAACCGATCGTAATCAAATCTAAATATCCGTCTAAGTTCAAATCCACCCAATGGGTGATACAGGGAAAAATGGGCACCAGTTCAGTTTGGGTTGTATCTTGGATAAGGGTTCCATTAACATTCCGAAATACTTTTAGGTGTTTGCCACCGCCATAATCAATCCCACCAATGACAAAATCCAAGTCGCCGTCATTATCGTAATCGCCCCAAGAATGATTATTGGATCCGCCATTGATTCCCATGGTATAACTGTAAACAGATGTGGTTACATTATCTTGGGGATCAAAAATATAGGTTCCGTTCTCCCATTTATAGAAAGCCGTTGCGGGAAATCCTTGGAAATTGATGATTTGAAACCCCGAAAGAGAAAGATCCAAATGGCCATCGTTTGTGTAATCCACCCAGGTAAGATGACCCCCAAAAACTGCTTCAATATTTTGAGTGAGATCCTGGTTTAATAATCCATCTTCATTTTTAAAAAGATTTGTAATGCTTCCCCCAGAAAAAACAATTCCTGACAGTGCCAGATCAAGAAGATTATCTTCATCATAATCAGCCCAGCCGGCCGTGGAGAAATAGACGCCCGGAAGCGATTGGGTTGATGTGACCAGCCTGGAAATAAAAAGTGTATCTTCCGGAGACCAATTGGATTTATTCCCTGCAGCATCCACAGTCTGTACTGCCCAGTAATAGGTGCCATGTGGAATCTCATTGAATTCCCGGACTAAACGCTGCCCCACACTCGTTTGGTTGAATGGGAGGGAAGAAGACATGAGTTCTTTTCCACCGGATGTGGTACCGATCCGAAGATTATATGAAAGGCTCACCGGATCATCTATATCATCTGTTCCTGCACCCCAGGTAAATATAGCGCGGGTGCTTACTGCAAAGGCAGTTAGTGCTGAAGGCGGTTCCGGTGGCTGGTTTTGGCCTTCAATGGTATTCAGATAAACATGAGAAAAAGTCAGTGAATCGTACCCGATCCCCGTTGTTCCATTTGCAATAAGATCTGGAATAGCATCTAAATTAATGTCGGCAAATCGAATGGTTCTTGCGCCGGGGATTTCTTTAATTAGAGAGAAAGTTCCATTTCCATTATTCAAATAAACACGGCCAGACATTGAATGGATAGATCCGGCATGGTTGGTAACAGAATCTGCACCGGCGATAACAAAATCTTTGAGCCCATCATTGTTATAATCAATGGCATCTATAGTCCCGTAGGCAACACCAAAATCAATTTGATTTGGAATGAGAGAGAATGTGCCGAGGGGTTCGTTCTCCAGGATCCACGTAACCAGTTTTCCTTGAATCTTATTCCATCCGGACATGATCATATCCAAATCCCCATCTGAGTCCAAATCTGTAAAACAGAATGCACCTGCTTTGAGTCCGCCAACATCTTCAGCCGTGGTGAGTTCTGTTAATCGGCCCGTGGGTTCATTTTTGTAAAAACGGCTTACGGTTGCTGTTTTGTCTGCGGTTTGTCCACAAATGACCAGATCAAGATCGCCATCATTATCATAATCACCCCAAGAACTGCTTCCGTTAAAAAGGTCAGGGAAAATAGTTGTTTGGTCTTTCGTAAGGCTGGTTCCATTGTTGAGGTAAAGATCATTCAGAATAATATCCTGAGATTCATCCACACCCATAACAAACAAATCCGGGGCACCATCGTTATTCACATCACCCCATTTTCCATCGCTGTAGGTCAGGGAATAATACTCAATACCAGATGTATTAAAATTACCGTTCGAATTGGTCAGGGTTCCTTTAAGAGCGGAGCCCTGTAGAAATGCATCTATCCACCCATCGCGGTTATAATCAATGAGATCGACACCGCCGATCCCACCCACCGGTACGCCAGGCTCTATCCCAGCAATCGTATCAGAATAAGTAACAAAACTATTTTGAGATCCCAGCAATAACGTCCCATCCGTTTGGACGTTTATTACGTCAAAGAAAACACCATTCCGAGTTTCATCATAACCGGATAAAATAATATCATTCGTGCCATCATTATTTATATCAGCGATTTGAATAGAATTTGTCAGGGATTTTGGGAGCACATTGGTCAGGGATGTATCCAGAACAAATGGGTCCTGAGCAGATAATAGAGAAAGTCCCGCTCCGGCAATAATTTTAAGCAGGAATCGGTAGTGCTGTTTCATCCGGTTGGATTGGTTATTTGCTGGTAAGAGTCCAGACACCGTCCCAGTCATCTCCAGGCGGGTTTGCCATGAAATGTTCACAACGGGGAATATAAATTCTGCTGGGATTAGTTTTTCGTCCAGAGAACATATCTTCCAGTGAATCTGATGCTTTAAACGCTTCTATTGCTTTGTTCCATTCCTGGTTTTTATAGAGATCGAGCGCTTCATGATAAGCAGGTAAGATCTTTTTATATTTTTCCGGTTCCTTTCCAACTTCAGAGATCAATTCCCAGACTTTCACAGGTTCATTTTTCCCCATGACCACTACATTATCCAAGTCACGGACCACCATGCGATCTTTCACAGGTTCATAGGTACTGTTGGCAATTTGGATATAAACTCCATACTGTTTTGCAGAAGATTCCAATCGAGCGGCCGTATTAACATTATCGCCCATCATGGTATAATTCATGCGGGCTTTAGAACCCATATTCCCGGTCACCATCTGCCCGGAACTGATGCCGATCCGGTTTTGCATGTGATGAACTATCTCGGGCCAGCGATCCCCTTCTGCCTGCCAGCTCTGACGAAGAAGGTCCAGACTTTCCTGCATTTTAATTGCGGTAATACAGGACAAATATTCATGATCTTTGATTTCTATTGGCGCACCATAAAACGCAACAATGGCATCTCCAATATATTTATCCAGGGTCCCATTATTTTCAAGCAATACATCGGTCATATCGGTCAGGTATTGATTCAGAAGAAAAACAAGTTCGCTGGCGGTTAATATTTCAGAGAAGGCTGAAAAACTCTGAATGTCTGTGAAAAAAGCAGTGTGGTATCCTTCTTCACCGCCGAGGGACGGTTCTTCTCCGCTTTCATACATCTGGTCAATCAGTTCAGGAGATACATAGGTGCCGAAAGATTCTTTAAGGAACTGCTTATTCTTTTCTTCCTGGATATAATTGTAGACCGTAATGCCCAGGTAGCCTATTGCCATGGTGGATAAGGGTCCAACCATATCGATCCAGACAAATTTATTTGAGAAGAGCCAAAAAGACAGCCAGGTATAGCCTGCTACCACCACAATCGTAGCCAATCCACCCATGGCAGGACTGAGTGCGGGCACACCAAAAGCAAGAAGAATGCCCAGACCTATAATGACAACAGCAATCCAGCCCTTTGATATCTCATGTATAATTCTGTTATCCAGGATGGTATTGAGCGCATTTGCATGAAGACCCACCATAGGATATCGTGAATCAAAAGGCATGGGATTCAGGTCTGAAGTCCCGGCAGCAGTAAGCCCATAGTAAAGTTTTTTGCCTGTGAATTCAAAAGGTACCAGTGACCGTTTATTTTCATCCGTACCAACAGCTAAACGTTTTTTCTTCGGGTCAAAATGAAAATACATAGGACGCTGTTCAGCGATCATATTATTTCGATTAAGGTTAGATATAATCAGGAAATTCCGTTCAAGAAGACCCAAGTTGGCGCGCGCTTTTTTTAGTGCTTTTTTAGTGCCATCATCGCTTGAACCTTTAATAGCATCTTCCAGGTCCAACTGTAACTGTTTAACGGAAGTGAACTCGTAGTCAGCCATGCCGGTTTTAAACGAAACGGATCCACTGGCGATTAGATCATCAAGTGAAGGGTCATCCGTTTTTGTGGAATCTAAGAATGCATTGGCAATGATATTATTATTCTTGATCTCATCAAACATGAAGGGTGGCAACTTTTTGAATTCTGCAGCGGTTCCATTTGGATTTTGTTTAATCCATTTCTCAGCCATGCTCATGGGTAAGAGTTTTTTTGCAATCCCCATAATTTCTTTTTTACTTGCTTTGATAGATGCAACAGCAGGCTTAAACGCTGCCTTAACATTTCCTCCAAACGAGAGGTTGGCAAGTTTCTTGTATTCTGCCATGACATAATTCAGGTATTCAATTTCCTGGAAGTCTTTTAATTTTCGATACGGATAGTGCATCATATCAAACTTTCCGGTCTCTTTATCTTTCCATGGTCCAGCCCAGTTGACTACCATTTGGCCTTTTTCATTAATTGGAATATGAATTTCAGACCGCCCAAAGTCATCGAGCTCTGGATTGATATCAAAACGCAGGTATTTCCCAGGCTCAATTTCAACACTATCAAATGAAACTTTGTAGTGCCTGAGCGCCATTGCCAAAGATGCTGCAGGAAAAAGTCGATTTCCATAAAGCACCAGGAGAGGAAACCTTCGCTGCAAGCCATCAGGATCCGGCTCAGATTGGAAAAAGTAAACTCCAGCAGATTTCTCAATCAGTACATCCACTGGGGCTTCAATATTGTAAGCACTGAAAATGGTTGAATATTTTTCTCTTTCATTTTCAGGCACCATTCTGAAATAGTTTTTTTCTTTCATTAATGATAAACGCCGATCCATTACTTCTGTTCTTATTTTAACTGAATCAGCGGCCTGTGCTTTGGTCTTTGGCTTGAAGCTTTGAGCAAAAATAATATTTCCCGCATTCTCTGCAGCAACAGCGAGATCATTGTCCGGATCTGGAAATTTTTCTTTTATCTGATTCGCAGTAGTATCATTTTCAAAATCAATATCTTTAATATTTAATTCCCGTTCACTCTCTTCAATAAAATAAAAATCAAATAAGAATGCATCCATTCCGTGCTCTGCAGCGGTCTTAATAACAGGAAGGTGTTTGTCCCTGCTCCAGGGGCTCCATTTACCAATGGTTGCCAATGCATCTGTATCTATGTCCACGGTGGCAATGTCATCTCGGACTTCTACTAAACCGCGATTCTTAAACCTCATATCCAATAGGCTATTCTCGAAATTATCATAAAGATCAAAAAATGAGAGCAGGCAGACCACCGCGGCAACGCCAAAAGCAATTAGGATGTAGGGTAGGTTTTTTTGCATAGTTAGTTTATCTGATAATGTTAGGGGTAATAAAGATAAAAAGTTCGCGCTGTTCTTTTTCGATGGATGTGGATTGAAACATTTTTCCTAAAAATGGAATCCCACTGAGTATGGGGATAAATTTTTTATTCTCTATAGCATTTTCAGTGATTAACCCGCCAATCACAACTGTATCACCATCGTTAACGGTTACCTGTGTCTGGACAGTGCGTTGTGTGGAACGTGGCTTATCTGTTTTGATCTCGGCAGCAGAGAGCAGTGCTTCCACACTGGCATCCACCAATAAAGTGATTCTAGATCCATCGTTGATCCGGGGTGTCACCGACAATTCGATTCCAATACTCTTTTCAGTCACTGTATTGGCATTTAAATTCAAAAACGAATTTGATGTCGGATCATTCCCCTGCTGATACTGCTGATTAGAGTTTTGGGTATTCACATTCCCTTCAATATAAACGGTCGTTTGAATTGATGTCGTTGCCTTATGATTATCCAGGGTTGTTATGTGTGGACTCGACAGCACTTTTGATTGTCCGCGAGCCTGCATAATTCTCCATGCCATTCCAAACTGCAATGGATTTAATGTAGCAATGGTCATATTGCTAAAATTGATTGGTATTAAGGAAGAACTTGTATCTGTTCCTGATCCGCCAAGGTAAAGGGGTTGCTGACTAGACCAGTCAATTCCGCTGCCGCGGGTTGTGTCCACGGTGGATTCGATGAATTTTACGGCGATATTAATGTTGGGGATCGGTTGATCAAGTTGTTCGATCATATTCATGATATGGGAGATATTTTCCTGGACATCTGAGATAACAACAATATTAGATGCGCCTGAAGAACTCGACGACGTGACCAGGCGTGTAAATGTTTGTAACTTGCCGCGTCCGGACATAACAGTTGACAAAGGCGCTTGAATATCATTCGCATTAATATATTTTAATTTCACAACCACTGTCTCCAGCTCGCCCACCATTGTGGTTTCAGCCCCTTTCACAATAATGATATTTTCCTGAACAAAATAATTGTAGCCATTGGGTTTCAGTATCGCATCTAAGGCTGCCTTTACGGACACATTTTCCAAGT
>CAJWPW010000046.1 GCA_913045415.1 uncultured Fidelibacterota bacterium
TCGAAGAGGATGCAGAACAATATTTTCAGGAAATTGAGAATATTGGGGGTGTGATTCCGGCTATTGAGCAAGGTTATTTCCAACGTGAGATCGCACGAGCCGCATCGGGTTACCAATCCAAGTTAGATTCAAATCAACGTATCATGGTGGGTGTAAACCGTTTTGTGAAAGATGATGAAGAGATTGATATTCCAATTCTGGAAATCGGTGCGGAAGCAGGCGAAGGCCAACGGCAAAAATTGGCTAACATGAAAAATTCCCGTGATGAAACAAAAGCGCAAGAGACATTATTTGAAATACAGGAAGCTTGTAAAAACGGGGATAACCTGATGTTGCCTATCATAAAAGCGGCCAAAGCATACGTGACTATGGGTGAAATTGTTGTGGCCATGAAAGCAGAATTTGGTGAGTGGCAGGAAACTGCTGCTTTTTAAGTAAAAAATAATTTGGATATCCATAGTACATTGAATAAAGATATTTATTTTATATTCTTTGAAATAGGTACGGATCAACAAACTACTTATTCAAAATTTTTGATCAATCCACATGTTTGGCTGGTATGTGCTATTATTTGGAACCAACATCCGTTTTTGGCCGGCAAAGGATTAAAACCATGAATTTTGTTTTTACAATCGCCGTCATTGCGTTGTTCTCCAGTATCGTGTGGTATATGATTTCCCCACTTTTTGAAGAAGAATCAAAGGTTCCTCTAAGAATGAACCAAGGTGATCTGGATCGAAAAAAACAGGTATTGCTGCGCCAGATCAAAGAATTGGAAATGGATCACCATATCGGGAATATTTCTGACGAAGATTTCAACGGCAGCCGGTTAGCCCTTAAGCAGGAAATTTCAGAAATTATAGCAGAATTAAAAAAAGTATCGTGAATCTTCAAGTCACTAATCTTTCCAAATCATTTTACCACTCTCCCGTTTTTCAATCCTTTTCTCTCAAAATGGAATCGGGTGAAAAGATTGGCCTTTCCGGTCCCAATGGATCGGGGAAAACCACTTTACTCAAAATGATCAGCGGTATTATGTCTATTGATTCCGGTAAGATAAGGATTGGAGAGAATGATGTGAATCCGGATGAGTCAGACCCAAGAAAAAACCTGTATTACCTGGGCCATTCCGTAGGGCTCTATCCCGGTTTAACCGGATACGAAAACCTGACATTTATTTCCGGATTATATGGGAAGACGAGCCGAAATGTTTCTAACGTATTGATCAAGGTAAGACTCGATTCTGCCCAGGATAAATTGGTGAAATTTTATTCACAGGGCATGCTCCAACGGCTCAAACTTGCCACGGCCATAATTCTTGATCCCGATATTTTATTATTAGACGAACCTTTGACCGGATTGGATGTTGATGGAATCAAATTGTTTGAATCCGTTATAGTAGAGTGGAATGAATTGAGAAAAACCATGATCATTGTTTCCCATGATTCTCGATGGTTACGTACCAACACAGACCGAATTATAGAATTAAAACAATGTTGATTCATTTTATTCTAAAAGACTTGAAAATTGAATGGCGATCCAAAGAGATTATAACATCCATGTTTATTTTTGGATTATCCATTACGCTGATTTTCGCCTTGGCGTTCCAAGTGGCACCGATGTTAATTCGCACATTTGCTCCGGGACTCTTGTGGGTAGTGATCCTGTTTACATCTGTTCTGGGGCTGAATCGCCTTTTCTCGCTGGAGCGGGAAGAACATGCCATGTGGAGTTGGACATCAGCACCGGTGGATCGTGGAATTGTTTATATATCAAAAGTTGTTTCGGCACTTTTCTTCGTCTTGATGTCAGAAATCTTGTTCATTGTCCCATTTTTCATTTTCTTGAATCTACCGGCCAACTTTTCATTTTTTCAATTTTCACTGATCCTTTTTTTAGGAACAGGCGCCATTGTTTCTGTGGGTTGTTTGATTTCAGGCATCACTTTGCAGGCAGGATTGCGTGATGTATTGATTCCCATATTGCTATTTCCATCTGCATCGCCTGTGGCTATCGCAGCGACAAAATGTACAGAATCATTATTTGATCAAAAGCCTATGACAGAGTGGAATTTTTGGTTTCTTATTCTTGGCTCTTTCTTTGTAATTTATGGTCTGTTTGGATACATGGTCTTTAACCGGATCGTTGAAGAATAATGTCCTTTTTTAATCATCAAAATAATTTAATTCATGCAGCAATAGCGGCTGCACTTTCTGCCATCAATATTTATATTGTTCTCAGCTTGGAACCGCCGAACTTGGCACAGGGTATTTTTGGCAATATTTTCTATATTCATGTTCCTGTTGCCTGGACAGCATTTCTCCTGTATTTATGTGTTATGATTTCGGGAATTTTATTTCTTATAAAGAAGGATAAAATATGGGATCGTCGTGGTCTTGCTTTTGCCGAGGTGGGAACCATCTTCATGTTTTTGGTCTTAACTACGGGACCCATTTGGGCTAAACCGGCTTGGGGTATATTTTGGCCCTGGGAGCCCCGCCTCACTACCAGTCTAATCCTTTTCCTGATATTTCTGGGTTATTTTATGTTACGGGAATTTGGGGGCAATCCGGAACAGGTTTCCCGATATGCAGCCGTGGTTGGAATTTTGGCATTTTTAGATGTCCCTTTAATATTTTTATCGGTAAAGTTCTGGTTACCAGAAATGCAGTCACATCCGCAGGTCGGGCAGTATTTTGACAGTGCAAATCCGCTACCAACTTATCTTTTGATCTTCTCATTTTTATCATTATTGGTCGTGTCAAGCCTAATGATTCGCTTGCGGACAAATATTTTATCCATGAAAGAAGCGAATTAGATTATGGAATATTTACTTACCGTAGTTATCCTGGTTTATGGCTTAATTGCCGGATGGTTTCTTTATCAACTGAAACAAAAGAATTTATTAAAGAGGAGTAAATAAATATGGAACGCAAAATTGTTCACGTTATCGGTACGGGAACGATTGGTGAACCGCTCATCGGACTGCTAAGTGATTATAGAGATCAGTTGGGGATCGATGAAGTTACCTTTCACAAAAACTCGGCTCTTCGCCGGGATCGGTCTAAAGTAAGCGACCTACTGCGCCGTGGTGCACGTCTATCTGTGGACGAAGGGAAGGAACAGGAGTTTAGAAAGTTGGGATTAGATCCTGACTTTGAAACGGAAGAATCAATCAAGCGGTCAACGGTTGTAATTGATTGCACCCCCAAAGGGGTCGGTCATTCCAATAAAGTGAAGTATTATGAAAAATTCTCAGATACTGTAAAAGGATTTCTTGCCCAAGGCAGTGAAAATGGATTCGGGAAGAAATATGCTCGTGGCATTAACGACAATGCTTTGGTTTCTTCAGATAAGTTCATCCAAATCGTATCGTGTAACACCCATAATATATCCTGTGTCACAAACACCTTGGCCGTGAACGAAGATCCAGATAATCTCGTAGAAGGGAAATATGTCTGTATTCGTCGTGCAAATGATCTGAGTCAGACAGGAAGTTTTATACCGGCACCCCAAGTGGGATCACATGGAGACGAGAAATATGGTTCGCACCATGCGGCTGATGCGGCTGGCTTATTTGCTACAATGGGCATGGACCTAAATTTGTTCTCTTCTGCCATGAAAGTAAATAGCCAATATATGCATGTCTTATGGTTCACACTGAAAGTGAAAGAACCTACTACCCTTGCATCTGTAAAGGAGAGACTGCATAATAATGACAAAGTGGCCATGACTACCAAGGATATGACCAGCACGGTTTTTTCCTTCGGACGTGACCATGGACATTATGGACGAATCATGAATCAAACTGTTGTTGTAGAACAATCACTTCATGTTCGGAATGATCATGAAATCACAGGTTTCTGTTTCACGCCACAGGATGGTAATTCTATCTTGAGTTCAATCTCAGCAGCAGAATGGATGCTGTATCCCCATTCTTATGAAGATAAAATCCAGTGCCTGTCACACTTGTTTTTTAACATCATTTGAGCCTGAAAGTTGAACGGATCGTCACTGGCCCGTTCCAGGAAAATAGTTATGTCGCTTGGCAAGATGGATTGCCATCCTGCCTTGTGATTGATCCCGGTGATGATCCGGGACTGATTATTGAAGTGATTTTAGAAAAGGATCTGAGTCCAATTGCCGTGGTAAATACCCATGCACATTTGGATCATATCGGTGGTGTATCGGATTTAAAAGAAAAATACGGAATACCATTTTATTTACACCCCAATGAAAAACCGATTCTGGATGGTTACGAAAGAGATTGTGCTTTTTTTGGAATAACACCGAAAATAACTCCAACGGTTGATCATTGGTTAAGCGCAGGTGAATTGAAGGTCAGTGACTTTTTGATCCAATGTGTTGAAACACCAGGACACACACCGGGTGGAACCTGTTTGGTAATCAATGATCATGCGTTCACCGGTGATACGATTTTTGCCGGTTCTGTTGGACGAACTGACTTGCCGGGCGGTGATTGGGACACCTTATGTGATAGTCTGGTGAAAGCCATGGAAAATATTTCACATGATTATATTTTACATCCCGGACATGGACCGGACACAACATTGGAAAAAGAAATAAAACAAAACCCATTTTTGATTCCATTATTAAAACGGGTAAATTCCTTTTAATGAGCGAATTACAAACATTTAATAAAAAATTGATTCAACTCGATTCGATTTTCCACAAGTTCACTGACGAATTGGCAACCTTTTCTGATTTAAAGAAAGAAAACCGGATCATTATTGCTGTTTCTGGTGGAATGGATTCCATGGCGCTTTTTTCTCTATTACACTCCAGAGAAAAATTTGATCTAGTCATTGCACATGTGAATCATCATTTGCGTGGAGATTCTAATAAAGATGAATCCCTTGTTCAACGTGCATGTAGATCATTGGGCATTCCATTCTTCGCTACATCATTGAATCCTAAAAAAATAAATAAAGGGGAAAGTGTTGAACAATGGGGGCGAACCCACCGCTATCGTTTTTTTAATAAAGTTATGGAAAAAACTAAGGCAAATTGGGTCATGACGGCTCACCATGGTAATGATCAGGTGGAAACTGTTTTAATGAATCTATCCCGTCAGTCCGGTATTTCTGGTCTTTGCGGCATTGGGAAACAAACTAAAAATGTTATGCGTCCGTTGTTGGGTTTCACCAAAAAGGAATTAACCGATTTTGTAATAAGAAATGAAATTCCTTTTCGCGAAGATTCCACCAATTCTGAACTATCCAATCCCCGGAATTTCATTCGACATACGGTTGTAAACCCATGGGAGAATAATGCTCAAAATCTTGTGAAAGGGATTCAAAGTTCAGTTAATCATTTTTCTGAATGGAAAGATGCATTGGATTATTTCATTCTGGGGACACTTGTTCCGAAAATTCACCAATCTGTCAATCGGTTTGATATTCCCATCAAAATGGTCCAAGGTCTGCCAAATATGGTGAAAGTTAGATTGGTGCAACTTTTGATGGAAGCAACTTATCATGAACGTTGGTCCAAACATCAGATCGAACTTTTGAAATCATTTTTTAAGAAAGAAGAAGTAGGCAATCAACATATTTTACCTAACGGGTGGAAATTGTTATGGGATCGAAGATCAATTATTGGAAAAGAAATGGCACATCAATCCCCAAAATATCCTGTGAAACTTGTCCCGGGTCATCCTGTTGATTTTAATGATTATAGATACGAATTGGTCTTGTCGAGACAAGAGAAGTCTGACACAATTGAAAATCAGGAACAAGTGGATTGGACTCTATTGAAGGATCGGAGATTGGAGATTCGTGCCTGGACAGACGGTGATTTCTTTCAGCCTTTGGGGATGGAAGGACACCAGAAAATCAGTGATTTCCTGATTAATGAAAAAGTGGATCAATTCACAAAAGAATCTCAAGCAGTTCTGACTGCGAATGGTGAAATCATCTGGGTGTGTGGCAAACGTATTGCAGATTGGGTAAAACTAACCCCCCAATCTCAAGAAACTGCTGTCTTAAATCGGACCTTCTTACCATTATGAATCTATTAGATCAAAAGAGAACACTTTTAATATCACCTGAAAAAATCCAAAAGCGGGTCTTAGAAATGGGGAAAGAGATCTCGGAAAAATATACCGACAAGGACCCCATTTTTATTGGAGTCTTAAATGGTAGCTTTATGTTCATGGCCGATCTACTTCGAAGTATTTCCATTGATTGTGAAATGGATTTTATTAAGGTTCGTAGTTATGTGGGAAAAAAGTCATCTGGAACAATTCAACTCATAAAGGATATATCCGCAGACGTCACGAATCGCCATGTGATCCTAGTTGAAGATATTATTGATTCCGGGCATACAATTCAATTTTTAATGGAAAGAGTGAGTAGTGCCTCACCTAAGTCAGTATCCATCGCTACATTTTTGATTAAACCAGATGTGGCGAAAATCGATTTCGCAGTTGATTTCATTGGGTTTGAAATTCCACCGGAATTTGTTGTAGGATACGGGTTAGATTATAATCAAAAATTAAGACATTTAAATGGTGTTTATTCTCTAGAGAGTGATACTGTCGTATAAAAATATCAAGGGAAATTATATATGAACAATCAAAAAAATAAGCCGCAGCAAAATCAAAATAAACAGAATCCAAAAAAACAACCGGATCAGTTTGATTGGATGCGAGCCGGTAAAACCAGCATCGTTTGGCTCATGATCATTTTCGGAGCCGTTTATATTTCAGGCTTATTGACTGAATCCGGTAAAAAAGAAATCGAAATCGAGTATACTGATTACCGTGAATATTTGGCAAACAGTGAGATTGAAAAAGCGGTTATCATGGGTGATATATTTCATGGCGAATTCAAAGTACCAAAAACAATTGAAACTCCTATTGGTCCCTTGAATGATGTGACTCATTTTAAATTGACCCTTCCGTATCTTGAAAGGGAAGATACTGATGAATGGGATGCCGCTGGAATAGAATACACTTTTAAGGAAAAAACAATTGACTGGACGGGATATTTACTCAATATGCTTCCTTGGATTTTATTAATTGGATTCTGGTTTTTTATGATTCGTAGAATGCAAGGTGGCGCAGGGGGTATGGGCGGTATTTTCAAATTCGGAAAAAGTAAGGCATCGCTTTGGACATCGGATCAGCCTCGTGTCACATTTAAAGATGTAGCAGGTTGTGAAGAAGCAAAAGAAGAGTTGAAGGAAGTGATAGACTTTTTAAAGAATCCCAAAAGATTCCAAAAACTTGGAGCTAAAGTACCTAAAGGAGCTTTGCTTGTTGGCCGTCCAGGTACAGGAAAAACTCTTTTGGCTCGCGCCATTGCAGGGGAAGCATCTGTACCATTTTATAGTTTAAGTGGTGCAGATTTTGTAGAAATGTTCGTGGGTGTGGGCGCTTCCCGTGTTCGTGATCTTTTTGAGCAAGCTAAAAAGACTGAACCATCAATTATTTTTATCGATGAAATGGATGCGGTGGGTCGTCATCGTGGTGCCGGAATTGGAGGTGGACACGATGAGCGTGAGCAAACCTTGAATGCGCTTCTTGTTGAAATGGATGGATTTAATAATACCCAGAATGTAATTGTCATTGCCGCAACAAACCGGCCGGATGTGTTGGACCCAGCCTTGCT
>CAJWPW010000047.1 GCA_913045415.1 uncultured Fidelibacterota bacterium
GATTGCTTAATTGCATCCATGACCAAGTCCCGGTCAGAATCTGATAACCCACTAGCGCCTTCTGGAAATACTGTAGATGATGCCTGATTTCGGAAATTGAGCCCGGTTAATACTGCAAAGAATAGGATTACCAATGCAAAGATAGATCCTTCGGGTTGAAATTCAAATCCGCCAAACATATTTTGCGTAACACCAAACCCAAAGAATATCCCAATAGAAAGTAAAATGCCAAACAATAGGATCATGTTACCCATTTGTTGTGGCATGTTCGATTCCATCACTAGCATATACAGGAACCAAACCATGATCCCAGCAACTGCAATAATGATGCTCACTAGAAATTCTCCCAAGAGGAGCGATGTAAAAAAGCCGACGACGCCGGCTGCCGGAATTATAAATCCTATCCCGGATTTCATGTCGTTAGCCATGATGAAACTCCATTAATACCTCGATTTACACTAAAAATTGCCGTTTGTTCTTCACAAATGCAAGATTTTTCCCAATTGAATAAGTTGCGGTTTTCTGTCATGTATTCCCCATTCTTGATTATGTAAATTTCACCCTTATTTATGCGAAATGAATCAATCAAAGTTGGTGTGATCGGTGTGGGGCATTTGGGTCAGCACCACACAAAACATTATGCATCCTTACAGGATGCGGAACTTGTGGGTGTCTTTGATACAGATACAGACCGGGCAATATCTATCGCCAATCAAAATAGCACGAAACCATTTACAGAATTATCATCTTTATTAGATGAAGTTGAGGCAGTCTCTATTGTGACACCAACGAAATTTCACGTTGATGTGGCTGCGGCATGTATCCAAGCAGGAAAACATGTTTTTATCGAAAAACCTATTACCAAAACATTGGAAGAGGCTGATCGTCTTCTCTTATTATCGAAAGAAAAAGGGACCATGATCCAGGTCGGGCATATAGAAAGATTAAACCCTGCCCTCCTGGCTCTTCAACCCTTTACTATTAATCCAAAATTCATTGAGATCCAAAGACTGGCACCTTACACCACTCGGGGAACAGATGTCCCTGTCGTATTGGATCTCATGATCCATGATATCGATATTTTATTATCCCTAGTGGATTCGCCGGTGGATACCATTCGTGCGACGGGGCTATCTATTCTTACTGATTCTGTAGATATTGCCCACGCAAGGATTAGGTTTGGGAATGGAACGGTAGCCAGCATCATGTCCAGCCGTGTGGCAAAAGACAAAGTCCGAAAAGTAAAAGTTTTTCAACGAGATCTTTATGCTACTATCGATCTTTTATTAGGGTTGACAGAGATTTACAAAGTGGTTGGTGACCCAGATGAGGACTCGCAAGCCCTCATGACTGCACCCTTTGAATATGATGGGTCTGAGCGGTTCATTGCCTACCATAAACCACCGGTAATTTCCGGAGATGCACTTAGAATGGAATTGGATAATTTTATTAAATCAGTTCAAGGGAAAGAAACACCTATTGTTACTGGCAAGGCGGGCAGGGAAGCTTTAGAAGTGGCTATGGAAATACAACGCATTATCATCCAGGATATTCACTAATGGATTTGCGTCATTTTCTTTTTTCTTACAGAAGTTTTACTCCTGTGCCACTTGTATTATCGCTTCTATATTTTGCTAATCCCGAGATTCCTTTTTTATTTTACGGCTTGAGTTTAGCAGTAATCGGTGAATCCATTCGTATCAACGCCGTTCGGTATGCGGGTGGTGCTACTCGGACAACAAAAGTGGGGGCACCATCACTCTGCACCTCAGGGCCATATGCAAGAACTCGTAATCCACTTTATCTAGGTAATATGATCATTTATTGCGGTGTAGCTTTGATCGCCGGAGGACAATTCATGTGGGAATTTCTTTTGGTTGTGTTTGTTTTTTTCACCTTTCAATATTCTATGATTATCTCTTTAGAAGAAGAAACCCTAATTGGTCTATTTGGAGATGATTATGAAACGTACCGAGGAAATGTCCCAAGATTATTCCCCAGAATTTATCCTTGGTTGGGCACCGATGATCGGTCTCCTACGCCTATAACCAAAACGCTACGAACTGAAATACGGACCCTACAAAATATTGCTCTTATTTTATTATTGATTGCTGGCCGAACCTATTTCGGATCGGTGATTTAATTTGGAAAATGGGCCGATCATGAATTCGGAGCCTTTAAAATTCTTTTTGATTGCGGGAGAGCCTTCCGGTGATCTTCATGGCGGGAAATTGATACACGCCATGAAAAATATTTATCCAAATTCCGCGTTTATGGGGCATGGCGGCAATGCAATGAAAGAAGCTGGCATGCAGGTCTTAGAACATACTGATGATCTGGCTATAATGGGATTTGTAGAAGTCATAAAACACCTTCCTCGTATGATGAAAATCATGGGGAAAACGATTGATACCATTGGCCGCACAAAACCAGACAGAATCATTTTAATCGATTATCCGGGCTTTAACCTTCGTCTGGCAAAACGGATCCAACATTTAAAAATTCCCATTACATATTTTATTTTACCACAAGTGTGGGCCTGGAAAGAGAAACGGGTTGAAACTATGAAAGCAGTTTTGGACCAAACTCTATCTATTTTCCCATTTGAACAAGATTGGTTTGAATCCCGCGGACTCCAAACCAACTATGTAGGGCATCCATTTGCTGAACAAGAACATTTAGATGAATCTTCTAAAGATTTTTATCAACGTCATGATATTACTATTGAACATCCGTTGCTGGTTTTACTTCCTGGGAGTCGCCAACAGGAAGTGGACCGCCATTGGCCCATTTTTCTGAAAACTGTGAAAAAACTAAAAGAATTTAATTCACTAATTCAGGTTATGGTAGGCAAGGCATCGAATGTAAGTTTATCGCCCATACCGCATGATTTCAAAATTGAAGAGAATGCCCGTAAGGCCATGATAGCGGGAACTGTGGCTATAGTCTCATCAGGTACGGCAACCTTGGAATGTGCTGTAGAAGACACGGCT
The DNA here is from genome assembly GCA_913045415.1 of uncultured Fidelibacterota bacterium. The sequence goes on from CAJWPW010000047.1 coordinate 2,994, forward strand.
ATGGTTGTATGTTACAAGCTTTCTACCATTTCTTGGTGGATGGCAAATAATATGGCTTCGGTGAAATATGCATCCATGGTCAATCTTATTGCAGATGAAAATATTGTTCCAGAATTCTTACAACAAAACATGACAGAAGAAAATTTAGTAAAATCAGTCATTCCTCTTTTGAATTCTAAAAGTGTTGAACGGAAAATAATGCTCAGTGGATTTGATAGGGTTCGCCGAACATTGGGTATGCCCGGCGTGTACGACCGAGCTGCTGAATCAATTATTTCTAAAACAATAGTAGAGCATGAGTGATACCATTTCCATTCAAATTAAGACGATTCTGGGGAGCATTCTTCTCAAATTTATTTATGGCTCCAATAGAAAGGATGTAAGAGGCAGGAACAACTACGAATCGTTAATCAAGGAAGGAAAATCTGTTATTCTTTCTGTTTGGCATGGTCAATTATTATCAGTTGTTCATGATTTGAGAAAAGAAAAATTTTATGGCATTGCCGGAACACATGAAGATGCTGAAATCATTTCCCGTATCGCCACAAAATGGGGTTGGAACATGATGCGTGGTTCCAGCAAAGAAAAGGGGGAAGTCGCCTATAAAAATATGATCAATGTCTTGAAGCAGCCGGGGAATGCTGTTTTCATTACACCTGATGGTCCAACGGGCCCTGCTCGTGTCCCCAAACCCGGAGGAATTCGTGCAGCTCAAGCTACAAATGCTGCCATAATTCCAATCAGTGTCCATTCCACTCGTAGATGGGGATTCACCAATTGGGATACTTTCTATTTGGAAAAGCCCTTTGGGAAAATTTTTATCCAATATGGAGAACCAATATTTTTCAATAAAGAGCAAGATTTTGATGAATGTAGTCAAATATTGATAGAAAAAATGAATAAAATAGAAAATATATATTTGTAGTATACAAATTATGAGAACCTATAAAGAATACCAGGCATATTTGTTATTTCCATTGGCCATGTTCTACTGGGGACTCGTTTATTGGCGTAATTTATTTTATAAATACGGTTTTTTTATTACCAATCGCTTACGATGTCATGTAATTAGTGTTGGAAATATAACAGTTGGGGGAACGGGCAAAACACCTACTGTACTATTCCTGGCTCGCTATTTACAAAATAATGGGAAGAAAGTTGGAGTTTTGAGCCGAGGGTATGGCCGATCTACTAAGGGGACACTTTTGGTGTCGGATGGAGCCGGGCCCAAAACATCATGGGAAGAATCAGGAGATGAACCATATTTGATATCAAAAAAATTGGAGAAAGTACCCGTCGTTGTTGATGAAAACCGGTTTAGAGGAGGAGTCTTTCTGATGCAGCAATTTAACCCGGATATTATATTATTGGATGATGGCTTTCAGCACCGTGGTTTAGAAAGAGATTTGGATCTTGTATTGGTCAACAGTGGCGATACAATCTCTGATCATAAATTGCTGCCCTATGGTTTTTTACGGGAACCTTGGATCAATATTAGCCGAGGCCATGCAGTGATCCTTACAAAAACTAATTTGAAGAAACCCAGACCCTTTTTAAGAAGAAAAATTCAGGAATCTAAATTGCCAGTTTTACATTCCACCTTTGAACCATCTATTTCTTCTTTATCACCGGAAACTCCGGAAAATATAAAAAAAATAAAAGGATTTATTGTTTCCGCCATTGGTGATGCTGCTGGATTTAGTAAAACAGTCGAAAAAATGGGCTGCACCATTGTGGGGGAAAAGATTTTCCCGGATCATTTTAACTATTCTCAATCGAACTGGAAAAACGTTGAAGCACTTTCTACTGGTGCGGATTATATTATCACAACGGAAAAAGACTGGGTGAAAATTGAATCATTCCCTATCTCTAAACCAATTATTGTAATAGAAATTAATGTGAAAATTTTACCACAAGATATACTAGAAAAATTATTAAAGGTATATTGTGGAATCCATTTTTCTTAATCAAATAAGATCGCTCACTCTTCTGGTGAGACTCAGTCTATTATATCTATAGTAATATTTTTATAATACCATACAAAAATAAAGCTAGCCCACTTATAATAGAAAGCAAAGCTGTTAAGCGCCAGTAAGATAATTTACGTTTTGGCATTAATATATTAAGTGACTATAAGAAAAGGAATATTGCATAATTTAATCATCATCTAATTGATCGATGAGCCTGAGTGCATTCCACTTGTCAAATAGATTATTTAATTCATTAATGTATTCTTCATACATACGCTGAAGAATTAATTTTTTCTTATTTACAGTTTTATTTTCGTTCAGTTCAATTTCATTAATCTGTGTCAACAGCGCATCAGCTGATATTTTCGCATTTGTCATCCAGTATATTGGTTCTTTCAAACTTGCTTTGATTTTGGTTTCAGGGTCAATATGCAAAATGTTGATTGGAATATTAAGTTTTCTTAAACGAGTTATAGATGATTTTAATGTTTTACCGCTTACGCCTATCATTTTAGATAATTCACCAATCTCAATCGATGCGGGATAACACCGAAGTATTGTTTCAAGCAAACGACGAGAAGTTTTATCAATACCGTGTCTTGTCAATGTGTCTTTTTGTAATTTCATCTATTAATATTGATCTTTTTAATCAATTTTAATCTACTAGACTATCAATTATTACAGACTACGCCACGACTACTCAAATAGATGTTTTGGTGCTTTCAAATAAATAATAAAATAAATATGATACTAAATAAAACTTTATCCGTTATAGCTTGTATTTTATTCGCTACCAATACACTTCAGTCTCAGAAAAGTAATGAGGTTGGGCTAACAATCATTGATTCAATACATGTTTTTTGGGATCAAAAACCCGAAAGAGCGATCAGATATGCTCAAAATATTTTAATTAATACAGAAAATAATGATAGAGAACTTGAATCAAAAATACACCATGTTTTGGGGAAAATATATATAGACCTTGATTTACCATCTCTTTCCTTTTTACACTTTACTGAATCAATACAAAAAAGCATGGCAGAAGAACAACCTTGGAATTTGATAGGTATCGGTAATGTCTATAATAAGTCAGGAAATTTCCTACAGGCTAAAGAAAAATATACTTCAGCCTTCGATATTTTTAAGAAAAGAAAAGATTTTAATGGCATCAATGGTCAGGCTGTTGCGTTGAACTGCCTTTCTAGAGCAGAGAAATTTTTAATAAACTACGATAATGCAGTTATTCTATCTAAAGAAGCATTAGACACTAGACGAAGTTCTTTAGAATATAGAGAATTTATAGAATCCATGCCTGGGTATAAAATATCTCATCCTGGTTCTGCATTATCAGTTGCGTATCAGCATGGAGTGTTGGCCGATCTATATATCGATTTGGGAATCTATGATATGGCATTAGAACAACTCCAGGCTTCTGACTCACTCATTAATCTTGTCATGTCCCATCATTTACCTGATCAAAAAGAATTATTAACTTCAGCAAAAAAATACTTAGGGGATAATCATACAAGAAGAATGGTTGTTTACTATAATGTAAAGAATTTTGTTGGTGCACATGTTGAGTCAAAATCTGCGTATAAATATATAAAAGAAAATCCAATACAACTCGTAAGACACTATTTGGATAAGATGGATCTTTATATGAACCAGGATAGTCTATATGCTGGCCTTGAAATGATTGATGAAGCATTGAAACTCTGCAAATTGAATGGTCTAGCCATGCATGAGCTTGAACTTCTAGAAAAAAAAATGAATATTCTTAAATCAAAGAATCTAGAAAAGAGTGCACTGAAAGTATCTAATTCTTTATTGGAAAAGAAAAAAAAGATATCTGATGACCGAATCAACATGCTCTTAAAGAACCTTCATTACAAAACTGAACTTGATAATAATCAATTAAAATTAAAAAAGGCTAAATCAAGAGAATTGATGACTTTCATCATTAGTGGTTCTGGGATGATTTTACTAGGCCTTATAATTATAAACTATCGAAACAGGAGAAAAGCCGCAATGCGAGAGGCGTTGATTCATAAGCAAAAAAAACAGTTGGCCGAAAATAAATTAAAAACTAAAGAAGCCGAATTGATGCAAATGTCAACATTTATTATTGAAAAGAATGAACTACTCAATACAATCAATGCGGATCTTAAATATCATCAAAACTTGTTAAACAATAATGCCGATAAAAAAAGCCTGGAGCCACTGAGAAAAAAGTTGAAATCAGAGATCAATGAAAAAGCGGATTGGCAAAAATTCCAGGAACATCTTTTCGCTATTCATCCTGATTTTATTACAACGCTCAATACTGAGTACCCCAATTTATCTACGGGTGAAATAAAACTTTGCTGTTATTTAAAAATGAGTCAAACAACCAAAGATATTGCTCAGTGGACAGGCCTGTCTGTCCGGGCAGTAGAAAACAAACGTTATCGGTTGAGAAAAAAACTAGCCCTGAAAAAAGAGACCAGACTCGACGTTTTTATTCATGGCTTAGATATTCAGACTGTATAATATTTTATTTATTCAATATACTATTATTAAGTAGTAATGGCGTAATAACTCCTATGCATACAAGTCTTTATAATCAGTCATAGGTAATGCAAAATATATTAATAGTTTGGAGATTGATAATGAAT
>CAJWPW010000048.1 GCA_913045415.1 uncultured Fidelibacterota bacterium
TGATCTCGGAACATATTCCCTAAGTTATACATGGCTTTGGATGCCAAAGATTTATTATCGGAATTCATAGCATTATTTAATGCACGAGCTGCTGTCTCCATATCCTTTTGTTGATAGGCAGTTACACCCAATCCATATTGAGCCCCGTCATCCTTTTTTCGGTTTTTCAAAACATGTTCATAATAAACACGAGCTTCATCAAAATGACCTTCTTCGTAGGCTTTTTTCCCCTTGTCCTGGCCAAATAAAACACCCAGAAAAAAAAGGAATGCTAATAGCCTAATCATGACTTTCTTCTCGGTCGGGTGGGCATAACAAATCCCCAAACCAAAAAACCGAAAGCCAGCAATGCGAAAGACTGATATCTATCTTCATACTCGGAAAATTCATGGGTAGAGATAGTTTTCTTTTCCATGTTTTCAATCGCCAAGGCTATATCTTCGTGGGTGTCTCGATTATTATCAAACCAGAAAAAAGACCCATTTCCCGCAGAAGCTATATCTATTAAGATTCGTTCATTCAAAGTGGATGTAATGAGTTTTCCATCTCGATCTCGTTTATATTCGTTTGTATTTCTGTCTTTTCCTTTCAAAGGAATCAGACTTCCCATTTCAGACCCAACACCAACTGTATTGATCATCAATCCGGATTTAGCCGCTTGCGTTGCCAATTCTACCGCTTGCCCTTCATGATCTTCCCCATCTGTCACCATGAGCATTACTTTAAATTTATCGGTTTCTTCCGTGAATGCATTCATGGCCGTATTCATGGCAGAACTCAAGGCTGTTCCCTGGGTTGGAATCATATCTGTATCAATTTCGTTCAGAAAAAGTAAAGCAGCATCATAATCTGTAGTGAGTGGTAAATACAAATGACTGGATCCAGCAAATACAATGATGGCGACACGATCTCCTTTCAATTTTCGAATGAGTCTTCCCAATTCAAATTTAGCTTTTGCAAGTCGAGATGGGGTTACATCTTCTGCATCCATACTGGTGGATGTGTCCAGAGCAATCACCAGATCCACGCCTTTTCTTTCAATCGGCCTAACACGCATCCCTATCTGTGGACCTGACGCTGCCAGAGCCAACAAAGCTAGTCCAATCAGGATCAAACGATTTCGCCACTCTATTCTGCCTTTATCAAGGTTCAATCTGGAAACGGTTCTCACCTTCTCAGATGCATTTGGAAATATCGAGTCACGGCTACGATCCTTCAATTTCCAAATAATCCAGAAAAAAACCTGAATTACCAAAAAGGCTAATACCCAACTAAAACGGAATGCCATCAGGTCCTGCTCCTAAAAATGGATCGTCGTATAGTTTCCATTCCCAACCCCATGAGAAATGCAGGAATCAAAAACCAGCCATACAATTCTTTGTATTGTGTGAATTCTTTTACTTCGATCTCAGAACGCTCCAAAAGATCAATCTCTGCATAAATGGATGCTAAAGCTTCCACATCCGTGGCTCGAAAGAATTTCCCCCCTGTCATATCGGCTATATGCTGTAATGTTTCTTCATCTATTTCATTTCGAATAAGCCCACGTCCGGGAATTCTTGTGTAGGATTGATTCGTCCCAGCACCAATGGTATAAATTTTGATGTCGTATTCTGCAGCCAGTTCTGCAGCAGTTTTTGGATCAATCTCCCCAGCATTATTACTCCCATCAGATAACAAGATCATGACTCGGCTCTCCACATCACTGTTTCGGAGTCGATTTGTTCCATTTGCGATGGCCATGCCAATCGCAGTACCGTCATGTTCTTTGGAGGCAACCGTTATTTCTTTGATTAAAGATTGTAGTACTTTTTTATCAACGGTGAGTGGACATTGAATAAAGGATTCACCGGCAAAAACAAGAATCCCGATCCTGTCATCTTTCCGACTTTCAATAAAATCACTAGCCGTTTTTTTGACTGCTTCTAATCTGTTTGGTGGAAAATCGTCTGCCAACATACTAGAACTAATGTCCAATACCAAAAGCATATCGATGACACTGACAGATGTCTCCTGCAGATTATCGATTAACCTTGGGCGGGCAAGTCCCAAGATAACCAAAAAAAGGACCAATAAATACATTGTTCGTAGAAACATGTGCTTTCTATTACCAATTCTCTTGAATTCTTCAGAAATAAAAGTGGAAGATGAGATTCGCAATGTGCCTTCTTTATTTCGTCCAGACGCACGATACCAACCCATCGCTAAGGGAAGGATTAGAAGTAAAATGAGATACCAGGGATGCTGAAAGTCCATCTAATTAAATAAGTTATTTTTGACCGATTCTTATCTGATCTCAGTACGATTGAACCAGAAAAATGTTTCGGAAAAATTGGCGATGTGGTAAATACACCACATCCCGGATACGTTAACCTTCGCCCTCGTCCTTATTCTCTACGGGTGCCTCTGCACTTTCCTTAGCATCCATAATTTCTTTTTTGCTTGTTTCAACAGCATCCTTGAATTCATTGATTCCTTTACCAAGACCACGTGCCAGTTCTGGCAATCGCTTGGCGCCAAAAAGTAATAATATCACCAAAAAGATGAGAACGAGTTCGCCAGTTCCAAGATTGAACATGGCGTAGTTTACATCAACATTTGACATGAAGCCTCCCAATTTTTAACGAAAATATCTTAAGATGTAATAGGCGGATGTTAGCCCAATAATACTAGTGAAATTGAAATTCATGGCCAGTCCGAATTTCAAAGTGATAATCTTCAGATCCAAAATAATGACACCCATTTCATTCCCCGAGAAGCCACCTAGATCCAGGGAAAGGCTGGTAAGAAAAAAGTCTTTGACCACACCATCAGGTAATCCCCATCCCAGTATATTTCCCAGCACTCCACCAATAGCTGCACCAATAAATAAACCGACAATTATTAAAGAAACATTCCTTTTAGCCATGGTTTATATATCCGCCTCTGATGGTGAATCATTCCGTCTTGGGTTAATGAGCCAATTGATAATATTCCATCCAATATAAACTGCAATCAGTGGCATTAGAATGAATCCTTGCCAGATCGCTAGAATAATCATTGAAAAAATGAACGCTAACAAAAGAATGGTATTCGTCCGCCCGGATTTAAATGAAAATAATGGAAATTTTGCAAAGTGAATCGGACTGATCATGAGAAAGCTAAGGCCGGCAACCAGCATCAAAGCCGTTCTCGGATCGCCAAAATCACCATCGATTTGATGATTAAAAAATAAGTATGAAAATAAAGTGATGGTTGCAATAGGAGTCGTTAACCCAACTGTATATGATTTTGGTTTTCCCGGTTCCTCGTCCAGATTGAATTTAGCCAATCGAATCGTACCAAACATCAGAGGTATAAAACTAATAAATCCACCTAAAAGGGGTGGTAATCCATCCACGTAAAGCGAATATACCAAAATGGATGGCACCACACAAAATGAGACAGTATCTGCCATAGAATCAAACTCCATTCCAAATCGGGATGAAATACCTAATATCCTGGCAATTTTTCCATCGAAAACGTCAAAGAGCCCGGCTATGATGATAAAAACCCCCGCTTTTATGGGATGATTATTCAAGATAAGTCCGATGGCAAGAAACCCGAGAAACATATTGAACAATGTCAAAATATTCGGGATAAAGTGCCGGGGCGGTCGTCTTTTCTTTTTTAGATTAATTTTCATTCAAAAGTACCTATGATTGTTTTACTCCCTGTTACTTTCTGCCCTAATTTTACGGATAAATTTACATGTTTTGGGAGAATCAAATCAGTTCTGCTTCCAAAGCGAATAAATCCCAATCTACCTCCTATTTCCATGTTTTCGCCCTTCTTCGCATAACATATTATTCGCCTGGCAATCAGGCCCGCAATTTGTTTTACTTTAATGGACCCCACCTTCGAGGTAATCGTTATTTCTGTTTGTTCATTCTCGTCTGATGCTTTGTGATCAAAAGCTGCCAAAAATTTTCCTTTTTTGTATTTAATATCAGTGAAAGTTCCATCAATGGGCATTCGGTTGGCATGGACATTGAATACATTCAGGAATATAGATACTAACTGAGCAACTCCCACATCAGGATCATTCACATCTGTTATCTTTACAATTTTACCATCTGCCGGAGCTAAAATCATGTTTTCTCCTTCCGGCATATTTCGGACAGGATCCCTGAAAAAATTGAAACAAAAAATCAATAATCCAAAAAGGATCCATGGAATGGTCATAGAAATACCTAATGTATCAGATTGCCATATAGAAACAGCTGTAAATACAAAAAGTGGGAGTACGATAATTCTACCCTCGGGAGCAAGTCTCATTTATAGGAATTTCCTTTATATTTTTCCAATCTCATTTTTACTTTTTTATAGCTTCCATCACGGAATATCTTCAATGTGACTTTATCACCGGAACGAAGGTCATTATCTATAATAACCGATCGAATATCACTGGGTTTATTGACCGGTTCTCCATTGACTGTAAGAATAACATCCCCCGGTTCCAACCCTGAACCTTCCGCAGCACTCCCATCGGTTACTTCAACAATGATTACACCTTTTGAAAATGGAATATTCAAATAACGTGAAATACTTTGAGTCACGGATTGCACAACCAATCCAGTAGAATAACCTCGATCCACATGTCCAGTGGTCCTTAATTCTTTTGCCACCCGTTTTGCAGAATTTATGGGTATGGCAAATCCAATTCCTACGGACCCTTGAGCCTGATCTGACCCTGTATAAATAAATGTATTGATCCCAATGACTTCCCCCAAAGCATTGACCAACGGACCACCTGAGTTTCCATGATTAATGGCTGCATCCGTTTGGATCATATCTTGGAATACCTTTCCACTTTTTAACCGTCCAAAATCCATGTTGGTTGCAGAAATAATGCCTACGCTTGCAGAGGGTTTATTGCTAATAGAAAAAAGCTGAAATGGATTTCCCAAAGCTATAACCCATTCGCCAATGAGGAGATCTTCTGAAGTTCCCAATTGAGCATAGGGAAAATCAGACCCATCCAATTTTAAAAGAGCAAGGTCAGATGTTATATCCGAGCCAACAATCTCTGCTTCGTATTCTGATCCTCCGGATAAAGTAACAGAAATTTTATCCGCATTTTCAATCACATGATGATTTGTCATTACAAATCCATCTGGGCTAATCACCACTCCGCTTCCTGAACTTTTCATGGGATAAATTTCCCGGGGATACATGAACCCGAAAAATGGGTCAAAAGAGACGGACGAAATATGCTGCTCCACATTAATACTGGCTACAGCTGGGCCAATTTTTTCAATGGCACGAGTAATAGCCGTCTCTCTAGATCCTGAAATCCCATCCCCAGTGAGAAAGTTCAAGAAGAAAAATAGTACAAACAGGGTAAATTGTTTATTCATAATCAACTTGGACCAGAATCAACCCTTCTGCAGGTGCTTTAAAAATTCGTGCATCTTTTTGTGGATTCATTATTAAGGATAAAAAGTCTTCTTCAGAAAATCGTTTTTCTACAACTGCAATCATGGTTCCAACGAGATATCTAACCATGTGGTGTAAGAATCGGTTTCCAGTGATATGAAAAATTACCATTTTTCCATCTGACTTCCATTCTGATTTATAAATGATGCAGCGGGTATGATCCATATCTTCCCGAAATTTGCTTAGAGAAAGGAAATCATGGTCACCAACGAGATGAATTGCCAATCGATTGAGTCTACGGAGATCCAATTTTTTCAAATGCCACGATTGGTTTTTATACAAAATCGAATCACCGGTAAAACATTGATATTGGTAATGGCGTTTGATTGCATCGAACCTTGCCTGAAAATTTTTATTTACCTTTTCTATATCCATAACTCGGCATTCAGGGGGCAAATTTCCATTCAACGCACTTTTCAGGTCATCTTCATTCAATCTTGTTTCAACATCCACATGAGCTACCTGGCCCAATGCATGCACCCCAGTATCTGTGCGACCCGCGCCATGAACCGGGATTCTATCATTAGACCCGGATATCTTTTGAACCGCCAATTCTAATACACCCTGGACAGTTCTTTCTTTAACCTGAAGTTGCCATCCAAAAAATGCAGACCCATCGTATTGGATCGTTAATTTATATCTATCCAATCGAATGAACTCCTATCAATATAATTGGGATAAGTAAAATTAAAGTTATATCTAAAAAAGTGAACTTGATAAAAGGATATACACTTCGAGGAATAGATTTTCCATAACCACGCATTTCCATAACTCGGGTGATTGATTCTGATTTATTAAGATTTAGAATGATAAAATCCGGAACAAATTGAGCAACTTGAATCACTTTTTTTAGAAAGGATTCGGATATTGAAATTGATAATGCTTTTTGGGATCTTTCCAACTGTCGCCACTCTTCTTTAAATGTAGGGAAAAAACGGACCGTCATGTCAAAAAAGAGTAATAAATCTTCCACCCATCTATAATTCAGATTCATCTTGAACCATATACTCCGGAATGCAGTGATAACATCCTGCGAACTGGATTTAAGAGTATAAATTGTCATAACACTTACCATAACAATCAACCTAAGCGTTGCAAGGGTTACATCCATAATAATGGTGGAAATGGAACGATCTGAGACCAGGAATGAAATGACAAAAAAAATGAGCCCGGTTAAGGGGAAATATTTCCAGAATGGCCGGGTGCGATTTTTCCATTCAGACCATTGATCCCTTTCGAAAATAAGAAGGGAAATTGCTACCAAAATATGAAGAGTTAGAATTCCGATTTCCATGGATAAAAGAACGGAAACCGAAAATGCCATATATAGGCAAAGTCGGGTGATGGGATTCATTTTTACAAGTGGAATTCGACCTTAAGAGAAAGGGATCCCGTTCCGTTAGGTGAAATGGTTGGTATCAGAGAGATGGATTCGATCTTTTCTAATTTTGTCAAGTAGAGTGCGTCAATCGCTGACAAAATATGGTTCACCACAATGCCTCCAATGATGAATTTTCCCGTCATAGCCAATACATCGCTCCGTATTCGCATGATTTCAAAATAATTTTTGTTTTCTTTGGAATCCCAATTCCAATCCCAGCCTTCATTTTCTGCATAAAGACTTTCCATATCGCGAAACCGAAGATGTTCATCATTATAACTTGCCATGTCGGAATAATTCCCAAGATCCACCCAATAATCATGCTCTTTTCTACGAGAATCCACACCGGCATGCTCAACCGCAAAAGACTTATACTGTTTTGCCTGATGTCCAGAAAATGTGTACGCACTAATGCATGCTGTAACCAGGGAAACTTCAGTAAGGCGAAATATTCGGGCTCTTTTAGAATGTTGTGCAGCCGCCTCTCCCCATCCCGGTAGGATGGCGGACTTCACCATGGGATGGAGGCATGCCGATTCACCGAAGAGTAAACCGATAAAGAGTAAAAGTATTAAGGTCGTCTTCTTATACATGGAATGGGTCCTAGAAGGAGAAAAATTACAAAACAGATCATAGCAAAAACATCACCATTTCGACTAT
>CAJWPW010000049.1 GCA_913045415.1 uncultured Fidelibacterota bacterium
AGGGGTAAAAGTCCCCTGTGAAAATGGGAAAGCCGGAGATTATGCCTGCAATAGTTTAGATCTAATGGCATATCTCACCCCAAGTGAACTCAGTGGCGGGATCCATACAGAACTGAATGACATCTGGGGTTGGGAAGATTCAACAACCGGGAAAGAATATGCATTAGTCGGATTACTAATTGGAACATCTTTCGTAGATGTTTCCGACCCAGTAAATCCGGTTGTTCTTGGTTTTTTGCCGACTACAACGAACGGATCTTCATGGCGAGATATGAAAGTGTATAAAGACCATGTCTTTGTTGTTGCTGATAATGTAGGAAAACATGGTGTGCAGATTTTTGATCTTACTCAACTTCGAGGTGTTACAGAATTCACGGAATTCTCAATGACATATCATTATGATCTAGTTGGATCAGTCCATAACATTGCTATTAATGAAGAAACTGGTTTTGCTTATGCGGTTGGGATTGGATCTGCATCCGCAGATGAATATATGTGTGGCGCACATATTATAGATATTAATGATCCTGCTAATCCAACTTATGCTGGTTGCTTAGGTGATAAAACAACCGGACGGTATAATGATGGATATATTCACGATGGTCAGTTTGTTATTTATAATGGTCCAGATAGTGACTATTATGGCCAAGAAATTGCCTTTACTTGTAATGAAACAGCTTTGGGAATCGCTGATGTAACAGATAAATCTAATCTAAAGATAATTTCAAAATTTGATAATGCGAATTTTGGCTATGTACATCAGGGCTGGCTTTCTAAAGACCATAAATATTTCTTCGTGAATGACGAACTAAATGAATACTACGGGAATGGTGAGACCCAAACCACGCTGATCTTCGACCTTTCTGATTTGGACAACCCCAGGGTTATAAATGTTTATGATTCCGGGCTGAATACTATTGATCATAATAATTTTGTAAAAGGGGACTTGCTTTTTCAATCAAATTATTCAGCCGGGCTCCGCATTTTATCTATAAAAGATCCAACTAATCCTTTGGAGGTAGCCAGCTTTGACACCTATCCTTCTGGAGATATGGCTGCATTTGTGGGTTCATGGGGGAATTATCCTTATTTTAATAGTGGCACAATTATTGTGAGCTCGATTGAAGAAGGGCTTTATGTTTTAAAGCCTTCAGATGGTGGGAACCTGGCGACTGGGGATGAGTTGGTAATTCCGAAAATTTTTGATCTAAAACAAAACTATCCCAATCCTTTTAACCCGACGACACAAATTCAGTACGAATTACCATTGGCAGGGGAGATATCACTGACGCTATATAACACATTGGGAATAGAAGTGATGCAATTAGATAAAGGCATAAAATCTGCGGGTATTCATAATATCTCGTTTGATGGTAGTCATTTACCAACTGGGATTTATTTCTACCAATTGCGGATCGGAAGTTTTGTTAAAACACGGAAGATGTCTTTGATAAAATAGTCAAATTCAAAGAGTAACATTTTGGTGAATCTTCATAAATTCGCGGAACGTTTTTTAACATATAGATTGATTTGGAGGGGTGGCAGAGCCTGGCTGATTGCACCGGTCTTGAAAACCGGCAAGGGGAAACTCTTCGGGGGTTCGAATCCCTCCCCCTCCGCAACATAGCTCCAAGTTTCTTATTATTATATACTTGGAGCAATATTTAATATTTATCATATCGTCACGCAATATTTGTGTGTAATTTAATTTGTATAATTTAGGAGGTTATCATTTTGTATTTAGATGTTACAGCTTATATCGATGATTTAAATGTCATCGGTTCTATAATAAGAAAAACAACAGTAACAACAAAAACCGCAGCCTCAGGAAGTGAAACCGTAACTTTTTATTACTTGGGAAGGAACTTACATGATGATTGAGCTTTCCCAACCTAATTTGTTAAAATTTGTCCAATACCAAGGAGGTTATTCCCAATGAGAATTATAATAACGATTTTTACTCTATTATTTACCGCTGGCATTGCCCAGGAAGGCAAAACCGATTCAACATTCCATCGAGAGCCGGTTCGATTCTCCAAAGAAATGCGGGGCACGTTTCATGGAACAAGAATGAACTATCTTGCCTCACATTATGAAACCATTCTTTACGAGAAGGATGACTACAATAAACCCATGGCATCGATTTTTGTCACCGAGTACCGTTCGGTCAAGAATGATCCGAATCGGCCTGTCATTTTCATTTTTAATGGTGGTCCGGGTTCTGCATCCTTATGGCTGCATATGGGTGTAATGGGACCCAAAGTGGTTAAAGTGCCCTCGGATGCAACCGATGACGGCTCTCCGCCCTATGATCTGGTTGATAATCCATTATCACCCCTTGATGTTGCAGACCTTGTATGCATTGACCCCATCGGCACGGGATATAGCCTTGCTATGGGTGGGCATGAAAATAAAGAGTTCTGGGGTGTAAAACAGGATGCGGAAAGTGTGTCCCAATTTGTGCGCCGATGGGTGCAGGATAACCATCGATGGAATTCACCCAAATATATTCTTGGGGAGAGTTATGGCGGTATCCGAGGCCCTCAAATGCTCAATGAACTCCGCAATGGCAGTTTAACCAAAATTGAAATTAATGGGCTAATCTTGGTCTCTCCGGCTACGGACCTGCAGCATATTCGCTTTACACCCGGAAACAATTCAACATACGTGGGGTACCTGCCCACATACGCTGCGACTGCTTATTATCATGGCAAGATCAAAACGAATAAATCTTTAGAATCATTTTATGAAGAGGCCAAAGATTTCAGTTTGAACGAACTGGCTCCGGCACTGGTGAAGGGATCGCGCATCTCCAAAAGGGAAAAAGATAAAATTGCGGAACAAATCGCCTATTATTCAGGATTGTCAAAGCAATTTGTCCTCAATTCCAACTTGAGAGTCGATGCCAGCAGTTTTAGAAAAGAATTACTTCGAGAGGAAGGCTATTCTGTTGGACGCCTTGATGCCAGGTATAAGGGTGAAGATTATATGGTTGCCGGTGAAAACCCGGATACAGACATTTCAAATGAGGGCTTTGCCGCAGCTTATGTATCAGGTATTCACACATGGCTGGCTGAAATTGGTGTAGATATTAAAAGACTCTACCGTAGCGGCGATCGGGACTTGGGAAAGAACTGGGATTGGGTCTCCACGCAAAATGGATGGCCACGATATGTGAATGTGGCACCCCATATTGGACGGGCCATGCGGGAGAATATCGATTTCAAGGTATATTTGGCCTGCGGCATTTACGATCTGGCAACGCCTTGTTTTACTGCTGCAAATACGATTTATGAAAACGGGATTGATGCAAGCAGGGTGAAGTTTTCGGAATTTGAGGGAGGGCATATGATGTACAATCATCAGCCGTCTTTTGATAAATTTCTTAAAGAATTAAGAAATTTTGTAGCGGAAGATGATTAATTTAATCAGCTGACATAATATTGTCAGGAATCCTCTTTAAGCTTTAGAAATGATGTATAGCGAGCTATTGTTAGTTAATTATTATTAATTGAGCATATGAAATATCTTTGGCCATTAGCAGTGTTATTCTTGAGCAATTTTCTTACTGCGCAAGAATCAGAAAATCCGCTGTTTTCCTCATTTGAAAATTATAAAAAAGCGAAAGAGAAAACACCTTTTCAGGTAAAATGGATTTCCGCTGGACCGGTCACAAATTCCGCACGTGTGGAGGCCTTGCAGGGCGATCCGAATCAACCGGGAACCATGTATGTTGCTTTTGGATCAGGAAATTTGTGGAAGACAACAAATAATGGATTGGATTGGAAACCCATTTTTGAAAACCAGCCGACTTTGGGTATTGGCGATATTGCGATAGCCCCTTCCAATTCTGAAATTCTGTATTTGGGTACTGGCGAAAGTCTGCGTAAAAATAGAAATTTTACCATGCCTGGTACCGGTGTCTACCGTTCAGATGACGGGGGGGAGACCTGGACACATTTAGGGCTAGAGGAAACATGGCATATTGGTGAGATAGCAGTTCATCCACATAATCCGGATATTGTATTTGTGGCTGCCATGGGAAAATTTTGGTCTGAAAGCTCTTCCAAAGGAATTTATCGCACCATCAATGGCGGCAAAGATTGGGAGCGTGTTTTGTATGTCAATGAAAATACGCGGGCCAATGATATAGTAATTGCCCACTCTAATCCTAAAATAATCTATGCCTCCATGTGGGAGAACAATGATAATACAAATATTGCGGAAAGTGTGTATGGCCCGAATAGTGGTATTTATTACAGTTCTGATGGCGGATCAAGTTGGAAAAAATCGAAAAATGGATTGCCGGATGAACCGAAAATTGGGCGAATTGGTCTAGCCGTTTCTTACCAAGATGCACAAAAAGTTTATGCGTTAATGGATAATAGAAATGAGACGGAAGGTAATTCCGCTGAGGTTTATCAATCAATGAACGGGGGCGTTACATGGAAAAGATCACATAACGATACGCTGCGTATTTTCCCTGGGAATAACATCGGGTGGTATTTTGCAGATATTTATGTAAACCCTAAAAATGATGAGGAGATTTACTCGCTCGGCGTACGCATGGCACATAGCAAAGATGGAGGTAAAACATTTAGTACTGTTGGGGGCAATATTCAGCATCTGCAGCCCAGCCCAGCTCAAACCCTTCATTTGGACCATTGTGAATTATGGATCAATCCTTTCAATCCAAATCATTTAGCATTGGGTAATGATGGTGGTTTATATGTCAGTTATGATAAGGGAGCAAACTGGCTGCACCTTAATAATATCCCCACAGGCGAATTCTATGATATCACTTTGGATAATCAGAAGCCTTATAACATTTACGGCGGTGTTCAGGATAACGCTACAGTCTATGGACCAGCAAAGGAATGGAATCCGCATGGACATGATCCATGGAAATATCTGTGGATCGATGCTTGGAGCGGTGGGGATGGTTGTGTGACCCAAGTCGATCCAGAGGATCCCAATACGGTTTATTTCAGTCGGCAGCATGGTGATGGACTGCGAAAAGATATGGCGGCAGATACATCCATTACAATTGGTCCCAGCCGTAAAAAGACATCCAAAGAAAATAATCTAAGGTACAATTTTGTATCTCCTTATTTCATTTCGCCCCACGATTCAAAAACATTATACCACGGTGCAAACCATGTGATCAAATCCAGTGATCGCGGGGACAGTTGGCAAATAATCAGCGGCAATATTGCAGAATCGTCAAAACCTGAAAAAAAATCATGGGCAGCGGGAGCTATAGCCGAGTCAGAACTACAATCCGGTTTATTATATGTGGGTACAGATCATGGTGCTTTTTGGATCAGCAAAAATAGTGGAAAGACCTGGAAAGAGTTTTCTGACGGATTGCCCAATGCATATATTCGCAGTATCCAGCCATCCAAATTCAAGAAATCCCGGGTTTATCTGACAATGACAGGTATCAATTATGACGATTTAAATAATTATATGTTTGTATCAGAGAATTATGGCAAGACATGGAATTCTATCACAGCAGATTTGCCGAACGATCCAGCTAATGTAATCCAAGAAGATTCTGTTTATGAAAATATTTTATATGCCGGATGTTATAGAGGTGTGTACATATCAGTAAATCGCGGTAAGTCCTGGAATCTTTTGGGCAATAACATGCCGGCTGTTAGTGTTGCCGATTTAGCCATACAAAAAAGGGAAAATGAATTGGTGGCAGGTACACATGGCAGGGGCATCTATTATTTAAGTCTCAACCCAATCCATCAGGCCTTTCAATTAAACACCAATGAAAAAGATGGATATCATTTGTTTGATATCCCTTCTGCCCAATATCCCAAACAGATGGACACCAGTAAAGATATGGATCAATCAACAATTACCAAATTGCCCATCAGTTTCTGGATACCCCAAAAAGGAATAATCAACATTTCAATTATAGATCAAAAAGAAAAAAATACGATTTGGGAAATGGATTTTATGGCCAGTAAGGGCTTGAACCAACTGCGATGGGATCTGGTAATAGAAACGCAACACAGTGATCTCCCTTATTTTAGACGTTATCAAAAGTACATTAAGCCAGGCATTTATGGATTACAGCTACAAACAGATAAAAAAACAATGCAGAAAAATTTAACGGTAAAAAATTATTATTAATGAAAAACTTTCAAATAATAGAGGAATAAAAAATGAATAAATCAACAAATGATAAAATCAAAAAAGCATTTTTTAATATGAGGAAATATGTAGTGATTTTTCTGTCGATTATTATATCAGCATCTGGTCAAGAACTGAGCGACCAGAAGAAAAAAGAGATTTTTGAAGTAGATAGGCTGAGTTCAAAAGGACCGAACGCAGCACCAGATAGAAAAAAAGATGAAGGTAAGGGACCTTATAAAAGGTTAGTCATTCGAGGTGGGACTGTAATCGATGGTACCGGTGGCCCACCGCGGGGTCCGATGGATATTGTTATTGAAAACAATAAGATTGTCAAGGTACAAAATGTAGGCTATCCGGGTATTCCCATTAACGAATCAAAACGGCCGAAAAAAGGCGATTATGAAATTGATGCTACGGGGATGTATATATTGCCTGGTTTTGTAGATCTTCATATTCATAGCGGAAACCAGTTTAAAGCCCCTGATGCAGAGTACACTTATAAATTGTGGATGGCCCATGGTATTACCACTGTAAGAGGGGTTGCACTTGGACCAACGGAATGGGCGCTTAATGAAAAGGAAAGAAGCGCAAAGAATGAAATTGTTGCACCACGGATTTATGTTTATGATCGGCCGGGAAATGGAGCAGACTGGAAAGGCGGGCCTATTAATGATCCTGAAACGGCTAAGAAATGGGTAAGGTATGCAAAGAAAAAAGGAATTGATGGATTAAAGCTGACATCTCCGAGACCTCAGATCATGAAAGCGCTTTTGGACGAGGCTAATGCCAATAAAATGGGTTCCGTAGCCCACCTTGAACAGAAAGGGGTTGCTGATATGAATTTAATTGATGCCGCCCGCTTAGGCCTGAAAAATCAGACTCATTTTTATGGTCTTTTTGAAGCGCTGTATAAAAATAATGATGTACAACCTTGGCCTTACGATATGAATTATAATAATGAACAGCATCGTTTTGGGCAAGTGGCCAGACAGTGGAATTTGATTCACGAAAGAGGATCTCCGGAATGGAAAGCCCTTATTAATGAATTACTGGAATATAATTTTATTATTGATCCAACCATGACGGCATATGTCGCTACACGGGATGTGATGCGTGCCCAAACTGCCGTATGGCATGAAAAATATACGCTGCCGTCACTTTGGAATTATTATATACCGAGCAGGTATAACCATGGGGCTTATTATTTCGATTGGACCACGGCAGATGAAGTAGCCTGGAAAAACTTTTACCGGGTAT
>CAJWPW010000050.1 GCA_913045415.1 uncultured Fidelibacterota bacterium
GGCCCTTCATCAACGGTTACAACCAAATTCAATATCTTTTTGTTTTCACTAAACTGAATAGTATCACTAACGATTCGAAAATCCCTATAGCCTTTATTCCGATAGTAAGTGGAAACAAGATTCAAGTCTTCATCAAATTTTTTATCATCAAATGTGGATCGCCAGAACATATACCAACGTTGCTGTTTGGTCTCCTTCATAGTCCAGCGTAGTCTTAAATCTGAATAAGATTCATTACCTTCAAAAATAATTTTTCCAGTCTTAATCTTGTCATTTTCTTGTATGTTGAAAACCACATTTCGAACTAGGTCTTTTGCTCTACCATCAAAAAGTGTGGATTCTTCCACAGGAATTTCTAATACAGGATTGATTTCCGCATTCAAATACCCTTTTTCTTCATAAAGTTCTTTGATTTTTTTTGCAGTCTCATGAAGTGTGTTAGGCCGGAGCCGCTGACCTTTTGACAAACTAACCTCATCTTCAAACTTGCGGTCTTTTATTTTTTTATTCCCATCATAAGACAAATCGCCCAAAATGAAATTTTCCTTCACCAAAATCGTCAAAGATAATCCTTCATCCGTCTCATTATCATACCGTAATTGAATATCCTGGAAAAGTCCTAATTGCCATAGCCTTTTTATGGCTCGAGGAAATTCTGCTTGTGAAATGGTTTGTCCTTCACGAAGTCCAGCTGTAAAAAGAATAGTATTCTCAGATGTAACGGCATTCCCCTCTACATTCACGCTGACTAATGTGATATCAGCCGGAATCCCTTGGGC
This sequence comes from uncultured Fidelibacterota bacterium, assembly GCA_913045415.1. The sequence continues at coordinate 780 of CAJWPW010000050.1, forward strand.
AATCCCAAGAGTTAAACTCAAAATAAAAATAAATATTTTTTTCATATATTAATTGTTTACCTGTTCACTAACCTTTCCAAATCGTCGTTCTCGTGATTGATATTCTAATATTGCTTCTATGAGAGCATCTTCACGAAATGCCGGCCAAAAGGTTTTCGTCATTAAAATTTCTGAATAAGCACATTGCCATAATAAAAAGTTACTTAAACGACACTCCCCACTGGTGCGTATCAATAGATCTGGGTTAGGCATGTCTGATGTTGAAAGCGTATTGGAGAAAATAGTTTCATCTATTTCATCCAATTTTAAATCACCCTTTTTAACTTTTTTTGCAATAGCTTGGACTGCTGCAACCATTTCCTGGCGACTTCCATAATTCAATGCAAGACAGAGGTTTAATCCTGTATTGTTTTTGGTGATCTCGATTCCATCAAAAATCCCTTTTTGCGTGGATTTTGGTAATTTCTTCAAATCACCGATTGCAGTAAAACGAACATTATTTTTATGTAGTTCTCTTACTTCCGCACTAATGGTTTTTAATAGAAGTGTCATGAGAGCACTCACTTCAGTTTTAGGACGTCGCCAATTCTCTGTAGAAAATGTATAGAGCGTCAGATGTTTTACACCGATCTCTCCAGAAACACGAGTAATCTCTCGAACTGAATTGACTCCTTCCTTGTGTCCTGCAACCCTCGGCAAAGAACGCTCCTTAGCCCAACGACCATTGCCGTCCATAATAATGGCAATATGTTTTGGGATATGCCCATCTAGGATATTTTCTTTCATTGATTGTGTCATAATAATAAGGAAAAAAGCGGGCGAAATTAACCTAGGCAATAATCGGATACAACCGAGTTACCATAGCTCATATCTCCCTGAGTTTGAAGTAGTACGGATGAACCAACATTCCGCTCCCTGTTCATTTAATCAAGAGAAGATAAAAGATTTTGAGCCACTTGATGATAGAGCTGCCCCAAGGGTGAATCCGGATCTTTTTGTGCCACCGGAACACCTGCATCGGTTGCAGCCATAATTTCATGTGAAATAGGTATTTTACCCAGAAGAGGAACGCCAAGTCGTTCACTCTCTTTTTTACCACCACCGGTTTTAAAGAGGTCCATTGTGAAACTGAATTTACCTGTGTTATCTAGGTCTACGTTTTCACCATTGATGGTCATGGCTGAAACATCACCTTCTACTGCACCTTCCAAAACTAATCCGGACATATTTTCGATTACACCCAAAACTGGCGTATTCACTTTTCGAAACATGTCCGCTCCTTTGCGAACATCTGCAAGGGCAATATCCTGTGGTGTGGTCACCATGACTGCCCCTGACATTCGAAGTTTTTGTGTGAGCGTCAACTGGATATCACCCGTACCTGGCGGTAAGTCCAAAATCATCACATCCAATTCGCCCCATTTTACATCGCGAAAAAACTGTTCTGTCATTCTCGCTACCAACGGCCCGCGCCAAATGACTGGTGTTTCGTTCCCACTTATAAATCCGAAACTCATGACCTTCATGCCAAATTTTTCTAAAGGGATCAATTTTTTATCTTGGGTCAATTCCGGCTGTTCATTGAGTCCGAGAACAATGGGAAGAGATGGACCATAAATGTCAAGGTCAAGCAAACCAACTTTTTTCCCTTGTATTGCCATGGCGCAAGCTAAGTTGGCAGCAACAGTAGATTTCCCCACACCGCCTTTTCCACTGGCAATCGCGATCACATGTTTGACATTATCTAGAATAGCCGGATGCGCTTGCTGTTTAGCCTCAATTGGTGGAGCCTGACTAGGTGCATCCCCTGATATTTCAATTGAAACTTTTACAAAATCTTCAGATAATACCTGTTTTAAATTTTTGACGACTTCTTGTTTCTTTGCTTCGTTTTGCGATGTGATATTGAGGTAAACAATCACAGTCTTTTCATCAACTATGACATCTTTCACCATTCCAAAGGAAACAATATCCCTGGAAAATCCGGGATAATTAATCGTTTTTAATTTATCTAGTACGTTTTCTTTATTCATGATTGATGCTGAAAAAAAGCGGCTGCCAAGTGACAGCCGCTTTTAATTACCTTAAGCTATTTTTTATTTTTTACCCTGCATATTCGCGACCAAACCATTCGTAGTTAATTTTGGAATATTTGTGCCACTCTTCTGGGACTTCACTTTCTTCAAAGATCGCTTCTACTGGGCATTCCGGTTCACAAGCGCCACAGTCGATACATTCTTCAGGGTCAATGTATAACATATCTTCATCTTTCGGGACAAAGCCGTCTACTTTTGCTTCTGCACCGGCACCTTCTTTATCATAAGGGCCATGAATACAATCTACGGGGCAAACCTCTACACAGGCAGTGTCACAGGTCCCTACACAAGGTTCAGCAATAATGTACGTCATTCTCGTACTCCTTTGTAATAATGTTCAAATCTTGGTTTAAAACGCAGCCTCAATTTAATGGGAAAATCTATATGTAAAAAACGTTTTGGGACTAATTTCTACGCCTATTTCATCGATGAAAAAAGATCAGAATCATAATCTGGCCCTACTTTGGTCCGCCCAAGCCATTTCTCAAGCAGGAGATGCCATTTATCAACTAGCTCTCATCTGGCTCGTTTTGGATATGACAAATTCATCTATCATTACCGGAATTGTAGCTATGAGCGCCTATTTACCTGCTCTGATTTTCGGACTTTATGCAGGCGTTTTTTCAGACCGATTAAACCGTTTGCGACTCATGATTTTTGCCAATGCTGGACAAGCACTGGCTGTATTATTGATTCCATTATTTCTTTGGTTTGGATATGAAAATGTCTGGATTATTTGCGGATTAGCATTTATTCGCAGTTGTTTTAATACTCTTTTTCAACCGGCATTGAATTCGATGGTTCCTATGCTCTTTTCCAAGGATCATCTTGTAAAAATTAATGCGATCTTGGCAACATCCGGGCAATTAGCCTGGATGATGGGACCATTTTTTGCAGGGATTCTCTTGACAATGGTTTCGCTACCCAATCTGTTTTTAGTGGATAGTGGATCATTTCTCATTGGAATTAGTTTGCTCCTGTTTATCAAAAAACCCAATAATCCTGACCCGGTTGACAATCATAGTCACTGGGATAATTTAAAGAAGGGGTTATTATATCTCTTCAGGGAAAAACCTATCTTCTGGATGATGATTATTACCTTTATTAATAATTTTTTTATTATGGGACCAGCAATTGTGGGATTACCAATTTTAGTGAAAAATACACTACACGGCACCCCATCTGATTTTGCTTTTGTAGAAGGATGCATGGCAGTCGGCGCATTGTTAGGATCGCTTATCGTTTCAAAATTAAATGGACGGATGCCTAATGGAATGATTTGGGGTATTGGGCTCATATTAGATGGAATCACATTCTCTCTAATATATTGGGCCGAGTCCGTAGAAATGGCTATGGTGATTATTTGCCTACATGGAATAGGTATTCCATTTATTATGATAAGTCGAACATCAATTATCCAGATTCATACTCCAAATCAATATCATGGCAGGTTATTCTCTGTTGTTCATTTAGGTGTTGTCGGAACGACTGCTATTTCTGCTGGTTTTGTAGGGGTTATCACATCCATTATTTCAGTAAAAATATTATTCTTTGGTATCGGAATTGGGGCAGCTCTTTGTGGCGTGATTGGCCTGATGACCCCATCCTTACGAAATCTTCGTTAAGTTTGATTTATGAATTATATCATTATTGATTCTGGGACTTCTTCAACAAAAGCATTTTTGTTTAATTCTGATGGCGTGGTTCTTCATTCTCAAAAAATAAAACATGCATTATTTCGACCTAAACAATATCATGTTGAATCTGATGCCCTTGTAATTTTGGAAACTTGCAAATCTCTCTTTGAAAAAATGGTGATCGCATCCGGTGATATGCCTGTTCATTCTTCTGGTTTGGCTATTCAACGCTCTACTTTTTTATTTTGGGAAAAGGAATCCTGTACGCCTGTTACGCCAGCTTTAAGTTGGCAGGATAGTAGAGCGCATGCTATTGTGGAAGAATTTTCCACCCATAGTAACCAACTTTGGCAAATTACGGGGACACCGTTGAGTGCTCATTTTGGTGGACCCAAATTTTTACACATGATCCGAGAAAATCCACAATTGAAAAACCGTGTTAAAAATGGAGAATTATATTTTGGACCATTGAGTGCATTTCTTTCCCAGGCCATGACAGGAACCGCTGGTGTGGAAGAATCCATCGCTTGCCGATCTTTGCTTTATGATATTCATAAGGGTGATTGGTCAGAGTTCGCTTTAAATCTATTCGGAGTTTCTCCGCAATGTCTACCGCCATTGGTTCCTGTAAAATATGATTTTGGCTATATGCTCGATTCAAAAATTCCACTTGCTGTTGTTATTGGCGACCAGCAAGCAGCTCTCATTGGCCAAGCGGGACTGAAGCTTGGTAGTATTGCAACCAACTTTGGCACATCAGGTAGTGTACAATTCAATGCAGGGCAAAACCCAACAATAGTTAATGGACTCATTTCCAGTGTCTTTTACTCAGATGAAAATATTAAATATTTTATGGTGGAAGGGACTATTAATGCATGTAATGCTCTTTTCTATCATTTGGAAGAAGAGCTGGGGATTCCTCATGATAAAATGGAATGGGATTACCGGGCTTCAAAAACGGAAACGGATGGGATATTCATTCCCGGTTTTAACGGACTTGCGGCACCCTATTGGAGGCCAGGGTTTAACGATGTTTATATTGATTTGGACAAAAGATCAGATGAAGACGAGATTGTGCGAGCAGGGATGGAATCCATTGGATTTTTAGTGAGTGATATTTTGGAATGCCTTGAACCAATTATGTCTTCAAAGCCTTCACTTTTGACGGCAGCTGGTGGCGGATCCCGCTCTCCCTTGCTTCAATTCATTGCTGATTTAACGGGAATATCCGTGGGACATTCCACCATGAAGGATAGAACCGCCTATGGTATTTTTAGACTCTTAAACCCTACCTATCAATCTGATTCATCCAAAAGTGTAGATCAGATTTTTTCTCCAATTCCATCACAAAAAATAAATGAGAAAAAATTGAAATGGCTCAATGCCATGGAAAAATTTATCAAGTAAAAGTGGAATTCATTTTAGGCGCTATTTCGCAAGAGCACCCATGGGGTCCCAGGGTTTCAGTGAAATAGCTTCGCTCGTTTCAAATAATTCAACCAAATCATCGGATAAACAGGATTTATGGACCACCACTTCATAATTATACTCATCAAACCATAAATCTGTCATAATATGATAACCCTTATTACCGCCTTTATCTCCCCAACTATTTTCTACTCTCCACTTTAAAGGATTTCCTTTCGAATCCAAATCTACACCTGTGAATAACATGGCATGCGTCATTTGGCTATCTCCATATTCTAATCGCGCAGCTTTATCCATCCCAAATTTGGTACCATAAAAAGAATCAAAATCAAAGAGGGCTATATCCATCACTCCCAAATCACGGTGGAAATGTTTACTCACATCACAACCAAACCAAACGGGATCTCCATTTTTCAATGAGTTGATAGCAGCTTGTTTCATGACATTACTTTCAACATTTAAATATCGAATGCTATGGCCTTCAACCACATTCCCCAACATTTCTACTGTATACACTTTATTATATTCTTTATCACTCATAGGGCAATTGATTAAACAAACATATTCATCCAGATTGAGTCCAACATGATCATTATAAAAAGATTGGGGTGTCAATTTTTCGAACCTGGAAAAGCTTTGTTTCTTATCTCGAATTTGCCAATCAAATGAATTAGGCGGTGTACCCAGATGAATGGTGAGCATTTGATATATTTCTTCCAACATGTCTGTTTTCATGGATTGCAATTGAGAATCAGATGAACTTTTTTGTGAAGACTCCCTAAGCTGTTTCGCAAATTCACGAAGCTTGCGGGTAATCATTCGATTCATTCTCATTGATTTGCTGGATGAATAAGATTCCGGCATTTCTGATTGTGGGACCACGCCATATTTATTAATAAGATTCACCCACATATCCCATTGCCCGCCATCCTGAATTGGATTATCCAAAAGATGCATCACAAGCCGACTACTCCAATGTAGATCGGTAGTTTTTAAAATAGATTCCAAAAAGTAATTTGATTTTTCCAGTTTATCCCAAAACATGAAATAACTTTGAGAGAATTGAAAATCTTTCAAGTTATGTTTTCGCCCTAAATAGATTCTAAAAAGATTCAAACCAGCAAATCCCCAACAACGTCCACTGGATTTTTGATTGGTCGCAGGCATTTCGCCTGAAACTATATCAGAAAATGAATGGTCAATTTTCCTAAAATGCTCCCAATCCATGGTGAGCTCAATAACTTCATTCCTAATAGATGCATTCTGAGCCAGGCGAACCTGCGGGTTGGCTAGGGTGTTCTTCCTGAAACCATTGAGGCTCTTTTTTAAGATTGTTTTACTCATTATTATTCCTCTTTTAATTTATTTGTAGTGAATTAATTAA
>CAJWPW010000051.1 GCA_913045415.1 uncultured Fidelibacterota bacterium
AATCATTCGAATTTTATTATTGACCAAGGGTATGAATTGCAATACGCAATTGCGGACCAACCCTTTGGCTTTTCGTCCGAACAGGGCGGTGATTTTTTTATCACATTCAAGTCAGATAGTGATTGGGTATATACGATCTCTGAGATGGCCTCTCCACCGCTAATTACAAATTCATATCCTAACTTGGTAACCGTAGAACTTCAACCTTTTAAAGATCTTTTATGCAGGGTTGATTTCCTGGTCGAAAGCTCCAATGCCCTTTTAGTCGACATACGAATTATCAATAATTTGTCAGAAAAAAAGAATCTTGAAATTATTTCATTTTACAACAACGATTATTCACCCTTAGATCATTTAGACATAAATGAAAATAATGCTTTTTTTGACAGTCATAAATATCCCGATAGTTGGACAATTAATCATAAAATACCATATCACGAAACATTTAAAAATATATTTACAGTCAATGACCTGCACGTGGATATTCGGTTTTTAAATAGCGACGGATATTCCCCCAAGCATCCGGAAGCAACATTAAAGAATTTTGGATTTGAACAACCAAATCCTGAAATACCGGATTCCGCCAGTATTCTGGCATTTCGAAAAAAGTATACGTTAAAACCTAATCAATCTGAAAAATTACGATTCATTCGCGTCACTAATTCTCCTAATAAACAAAACATGCTCAATAAACAAGCTGAAGATTTAGAAAAAATTCACTTTGAAAATTATCTCAATGAATCGAAACAATTATTTAAGTCCATAGAAAATAATTATTCATTCGCGAATGAAGATATTGAACTATTATGGCGTAGTTCATTCAATATGATGCGCCAAGTGTTTTATCCGCCGGAAGGTAATTTATCGAATAATTATTATGTGTTTTCTCGTGAGCCGATTTGGGGGTGGGGCCACGGCGGGCAGGTATTTCACGAAAGCATCACCATGCTAGCTTATGCGTTATTGGATCCTGTTAGCGCCATGAATTCTCAAAGGGTGTACGCTGAAACACAGCATCCCAACGGATATATAAATTACCGAACGGGTGCATACTTAAATGAGGTGATTGAACATAATGGACAATTAACCACCTCAGCGCCCTGGTATTGTTGGCTCAATTGGGAAGTGTATGTCATGACAGGCGATAAGGAGTTCCTTAAGGAAATGTATGCCTCAAGTAAGGCCTTTTATAATTTTTACATTGCCACCCGTGATACGGATAGCGATGGGTTATGCGAATGGGGCGGCCATGCCGTTTTAGAATCTGTGCGCGATGGATTGGTAGCGGTATGGGATGAAGTCACCTGGCCAGCAAATCTGGATGGTGTTGATATTAATTCAATGCTGGTAAAAGAAGCCAAATCCCTAGAAAAAATGGCCCGTGAATTGGGATTAGAAGATGAGGCCTCCCATTGGAAAAACGATTATCTATCCCGTACTCAATTAATAAATCAATATTGTTGGGATGAAAAACAGGGCTTCTATTATAATGTGGATAAACGGGATAACGATTTTACTTATTCTAAACCAAACGATCTGAAACGGGATGAAATAATTGGATTTTTGCCTTTATGGGCCGGTATCGCCAATCAAGAGCAGGCAAAAAGTTTGGTCGAAAAACTTACGGATCCGAATGCCTTTTGGCGAGAATATGGTATTCCGTCTCTATCAGCTGCTGATCCATATTATAATCCTAAAGGATATTGGAATGGTCCTGTATGGGTGGAGTGGAATTTCCTCATTATGCGCGGATTAATTGATTATGGATATCATAAAGAGGCAAAGGAACTCGTGCAAAAAGTAGTGAATGGTATGTTATCCCAACTGAAAGCAAACCACAATCTATGGGAATTTTACAGTCCTGACCACCAATGGGGCGGTTACCACAAGACCTATATTTGGGCGGGCATCATTAACCGAATGATGCTGGATGTGGGATTAGTAACACAAAAAGATTAGTAGCCACACAACCCCTTTTATTTTACTACGTCAAACTTATAATTTGTTACAGAATAATAAGTTTCGCCGGGGCGTAAGATTGTATTGGGAAAATTCTCTTGGTTGGGAGAGTTGGGGAAATGTTGCGTTTCGAGGCAAAATGCTGTGCGATACTCGTATTTTTTCCCTTCCTTTCCCACATCGCTGCCATCGAGGAAATTACCGGCATAAAATTGTAAGCCTGGTTCCGTTGTATAGACTTCCATGACCCGGCCGTTTTCTGGTTCTAGGACCCTGGCCGCAAGTTTCATCTTTCCAATCTCGCCGTTTAATACCCAATTATGATCAAACCCATAGCCATTTTTTATATCCTGATTATCCGCATTAATATTCTTCCCAATAGCGGTTGGACTCGTAAAATCAAAAGGCGTTTCCTTTACCATTGCCAATTCCCCTGTTGGAATTAACCCGGAATCAATTGAATTATAACGATCCGCATTTATCATGAGTTTATGATCTAAGATGGTGCCATTCCCGGCTCCTTTTAAATTAAAGAAGGAATGATGTGTTAGGTTGATGGGCGTCGCTTTATCCGTCGTAGCATTGTAGGATATTTTGAGTTCATTATTATCCGTCAATTCATAAATGACTTCTACATTCAAATTTCCGGGATAACCCTCATGCCCATCCTGGTCAAAATGTTTAAGAACGAGCGTATTCCCTTCTTGCTTTGCCTCCCATACCACATCGTTATAGCCTACTTCTCCCCCGTGAAGCGCATTGGCGCCATTATTGGTTTGTAGGGTGTATTCCTCCCCATCAATTCGAAACTCTCCATTCGCGATTCGATTTCCATATCGGCCGATGAGAGCGCCAAAATAGAGGTTTCCCTTTATGGTTTCGTCAATATTATCATATCCGAGAACAATATCTTCAAATTTTCCATTTTTATCAGGAACGATTAGACTAACTACTTTCCCGCCATAATTCGTAATGGTTACTTTCAGGTTATTCGCATTTTTGAGTGTAAATAATTTTGTTTGTTTTCCTCTGTATTCTATCGTCCAATCATTTTTTGAGTTCGCACAACTTTGGCAAGCAAATGCAATTAAAATTAAAGTTGTAAATCTGAGTGTTAGGTGTTTCCTGATCATCATTTATCACATTCCATTATTTAATAAATACTTTTTTGGTTTTTTTATTGTTCTTCGGATTAAAATAAACTTCAACTTTAGCTATGGAATTTTTTGAATTGAAATCTACAATTTCCCCACCTTTAATCTGTTGAATTCCTCCAGGGACATATACCTCAAATTCATTCCGGTTCCCAGGGATACCTTCTAAAAGAATTAACAGATTATTATCAATCCATTCCTGGTTTAAAATACTAAATTCACTTGATGTGCTGCCTTCTGTGGCAAAATAATTTTTTGGTAAAACTGATTTACCTTCAACCATTTCAATTTTAATCAGCATTGCTGTGTCAATTTCTAATGGCTTTATTTCAATGCGCCAACTTTCCTTATTTTTTATTATTCTAAAATCAATCTTTTCCCCATTGGCCACTACAGAATTGACTTGCGTATTCAGAGGGATTTCAGGATTGAAATTCAAGCCCACCTGTTTTCGCGCTTCAAATTTGTAAATCACACGATCTTCGGATTTATCCATCTCAAGGCTAATTGAATTATCTTTTATCTTCAGATTATTTACGCTCAGCGTGTCCCAATTAAATGGAATACTTAAATTCAATTCAAACCGATTATCCAGTGCATCAGGATTAAATCCTAACATGCCTTCAACAATCGGTTGAATCACCATGGTTTCTGACCAGCATTGGAATTGGGTGACACCGCTTTGTTCGTATCTTTCACCATGCAATACTTCTGAAACCCGGCCTAAGGCAAAGGATTTATAATTCATCAAATTGTCCATGATTCGGGTAAATCCCTGGATGGACCGCTCGGTCGCGTATTCCGCAAGAGAAGTCCAGCCGGTAAATAAGGGCCAAATACTACCAAAATGGTAGCTGCGAGGATTAAACTTCGGGTAAGATTTTCCAACCATCCTTACACCCCAGTCAGAAGAAAAATCATTCTGCGCAAATTTCTCCATCATTATGATGGACTTATCTTTATCAAGTACATTTAAATATGCCGGTACGGTAGATAGAATTATTAACTCATTTGTATAAGACCCATCTTTGTATTTACCGTAATTATAATACCCCCCGTCTGCGTTCCAGAATCCTTTATTAATTATCCCTTTTACAGATTTTGCATCATAATCATATTTTTTATACCATGTATTTTGGTTTGCAATTTTTGCTAAATAGGCCGCTTCTTCCAGAGCTTTTACCCATATCCCAGCCAAGTAAAATTCAGTTTGTGATCCATATAAAGCGCCCCCTTCTAACCAACCATGACCCACATTTGATATTTCAATGAGACCATCATTATCCCTGTCGGTAGAATAACAATAGGCCATGGCCTTTTCGATTGAAGACCAATTGTTTTTCACAAAATTAACATCCCCGGAATGACGGAAATAATCGCCAAACAATACCACAAATAATGGTGTCGCATCCGATCCATCGTAATGAACCGAACCGCTGGTGGTTAATTCATGATAAATTTTTCCATCTACATTTTGAAATTTTATAAATGTTTCTAAAACATTCCGCGTCAGATCAAAATCGCCATAATCGTTTACGGCCAAAGCACTCCATTGGGCGTCTCTCCCAAAGTACCAGGCATAACCGGGACGACCACTGATTGGCTGGGCGCCATCCCATCCGCGCGCCGTTGTGGAATAGCCGGCCATCAAGGATGTGCCAATTCCCGGCGTCTTTCCTTCAAATTGCGCTGTACTGATTAATGCCCATTTATATCCTTCATTAAAAATTGAATCGGGCGTGTGTATTTGTAGATATTTATCAAAGACACCCTTCACTATTTTGGATGAGTTTCGAAAGGATTGAGCTGGATTTCCAAGGGTCAAATTATAATCCTTAATTGCTTTATCTATGCCAGTTGCGGATGCAGAAAAACATAGGTCCAACGCATGGGTTTCTTCGCCGTCAAATTCCATTAAACCGGATACTTGAATCAAATCTGTTTCAATGGGTTGCCACGAATTATTGTTATAAATAAATCCGTCGTAAGCACCATTTAAAACCGATTTTGGTTTAACATTTGAGCCAATTATCGAGAAAAATTCCTCTGACTCATTATGAACCATGAATGCATGGTTTTCTTTATTATATTGATAAAATATCGAGCCTAAAGCTTTTTCTGAATAGGGCCACATAAACCTAAGATTGCTCTTAAATGTTGTAATTACTCTATACAGATTTCCTTCCCATTCGTAATGGGCAATCACAGCATTTGTATTGGTGTTATTCACCACGACTTCCTTAAAAGTCACTCCATTAGATAAACGATATTTTCGAATGATCATATCGGGTCTTATTTCTATTTCGGATTCAATGTCTGTTAACCAAATTGGTTTTGATTTCTCCTCAATCTGAATGGCGACCAAAATATCTCTGACAGACATAAATGGATGGGTCCATATTTCCTCAATACCCCCTAATTCCTTTCCTTGGGTTAATACAGTGGGAGATGGAATTGAATAATAATTCTTTGTTACTGTTCTGGACTTACTCAAAGTGGCTTTGGGAATTTTCCACTTTTCAGGTTTTAGAGAATCAGTTTTACCCATATTTAGTTGACTTTCTTTCACCATCGGAGCATCATAAGTCCAAAATTGTTCCTTAACATTTTTGATATCGCCGTTTAAAAAGGCAAAACAATTCTCCACAAACTGTTCAAATTCAATTTGGTGATAATTTGGATCTGAAAAATGTAAGTAGGCTCCCAAAGATAAAATCTTCCCTTTCCCTACATTGCTTTCCCAAAGCAGTTTTCTATCCTCAAAATAGGTGATAAATACACTTTCCACTGCAATCACATGGCTGTTTTCAGCAAGGGGAATCTTGTCTGAAAAAAAGCCTAATGTTCTTAATTTTTTATCTATTTTGCCATGCCATATGTAGGCACCGCCAAAGAGGTTTGTAAAAATTGGATGTGACCGAAAGGCGTGGACACCCACTTTACGACCATACCCTTCATCTATCATTTCTCTATAAGAGACATCAATGGTCTGTGGTTCAATATCCCACGTATTTAGGAGTCGCACTGCATCGAGACTCAAAAATAATTTGCCGCCATCGGATACGTATTGTGTTACTTTATCCCTTAGTCTTTTTTCCTGATTCTGTATTTCAGAAGAGTCAGGACGATGAATCCACAACAAATCAAATTGATTCAGTGAAACAGCATCAAAAGTTTCTATATTTAAATATGCTACATCATATTTAGATGATTTATCCGCAAAAAAGGATTGAACGGCGTCACGTTCAGTTCCATTCTCATCAATAATTATTATACCGATATTTATTTTTGAATCAAGCGACGAACATTGAGAAAAAATAAAAATAGATATGATTAGAAAAAAAATTCTCACTGAAAAAATTCCTTACTATTAATGATTAATATAATGATGACAGACAACTCAAAATGGGTAAAGTTGTTATTCCCTGGGAAACTTTTTTCCCAAGTTTATATTGATTAGGGTAAAGTCGTAAAAGAGCCACTAAACATGTTGACTTTCAAGTTGTTTAAGAATGAGTTTTTTCTGGTTTTCAATATTTTCATTTCTATGATTGTAACGCCAAACATATTCTGCCAGGTAAAGGGGCAGGCGTTTTTTCTGCTATAAAACCTGTCCATTTACTCTTCCCCAATATCTTCATTCCATATTTCAGAATTATCCTTGATGTAATTTGCAAGCATAGAAATACAGTCATCAGAATTAAGATCAATAATTTCAACGCCATTTTGCTTTAACCATTCTACTCCGCCGGAAAAATTAACCGATTCACCTACAATAACTGTTTTAATTTTAAACTGCCGAATCAATCCGCTACAATACCAGCATGGCGCTAAGGTTGTGACCATGATAATATTTGAATAGGATAGCTGCCTGCCAGCATCCCGGAATGCATCCGTCTCGCCATGGACAGAAGGGTCATCATTCTGGATACGCCTGTTTCGCCCTTTTCCCAATAAAGTCCCATTAGTTGAAAACAAGGCGGCACCAATAGGAATTCCGCCCTCTTTTAGGCCTTTTTGTGCCTGTTGGATTGCAGTGTTTAGCATTA
>CAJWPW010000052.1 GCA_913045415.1 uncultured Fidelibacterota bacterium
TCGTATTTAACTGGGATTGATAAAGAGAAGATCATTTCTGAGTTTCCAATTGTAATGAATGAAGTCATGACTGATTTCCATCATATTGCATTGGTGAAACAGGTTCCATCTTGTACATTTTATAAGAATAGTGCTATGGTTAATTCATCTGGCAATCCCGGGTTAGCCACCGGCGGGACCGGTGATGTTTTATCCGGAATGATCGCCAGTTTTATAGCGCAAGGCATTGATCATTATAATTCAGTATCGCTCGCTGCATTTATCCATGGAAAAGCATCCGATGAGTTGATCGTAGAAAAAGGTTACCGTGGGCAAATCGCATCAGATATTTTAGAAAAGATTCCCTATGTTATTTCTGGATATGAAAAATCCTAAAATTCATTTTTTTGGTTTTTTAGCCTTAATCCTTTTGGGATCATCCATTCCCGGTGATTCTATGCCGCCTGTACTTGCTCTCACTTGGGATAAATTACTCCATGTAGCAGAATATTCTATCCTCGGCTGGTTGGGATATAGGGCATATTATTCGGCATACCAAAAGCCCATGGTTTATATCATTATTTTTGGTATTCTGTTTGGGTGTATTGATGAATCATGGCAGTCCATGATCCCCGGCAGATTTCCTAGTCATTATGATGTTTTCGCCGATGGAATTGGTGTAATTTGTGGCGCCTTGACAGGCTCATTCCTATATAAAAAATCCGAATGATCCACCATTTATATATTAAAGATTTTGCCATTATTGATGAGATGGAACTTGATCTGAAACCGGGCTTAACTGTTATCACCGGAGAAACTGGTTCAGGAAAATCAATTTTGTTGGATGCCTTAAGTGTCTCGTTAGGCCGAAAAGCCGATAAGATCATGGTTAGAAATGGCTCAAATCATTCAGTGATCGAAACTAAACTAGAAAATAGCACATTCCGTCGATTAATTTTCGGTCATGGTAGAACCAAAGCTTTTCGCAACGATGAACCCATCACCATAGGTGATCTCGGAAAAGCCAACGAAACGGTTGTTGATTTTCATGGACAACATGATCAACAACTCATTTTAAATGTAAATCGTCATATTGATTATTTGGATCGGTATTGTGGTCATGATGCTGATCTTGAAAAAACGAGTCAACTTTATTCTGATTTATCTGAATTAAAAATAAAATTAAAAAATGCTCTTCAATCTGCGGATGAGCGAAAGGATAGGTTAGAACTATTAAATTTCCAAGCGAATGAAATTGATGCTGCGAATCTAAAGGTGGGCGAAGATATTATTCTGGAAAATGAATATAAAAGAATGTTCCACATTGAAGAAATTCTTAAAACACTCCGATCATTGCAGGGTCAGATCAATTCTGATGATCAATCTATCGTCGATATTTTAAGCCATAATCATCGATTGGTTGAATCATTGGTTCAATATGATGAGAACCTGAAAGTTATTTCTGATTTGTTACAATCATCCGTGATCCAATTACAAGAAGCAGGTACAGAAATTTCTGGGCAACTTTCCCTGACAGAATTTGATCCAGATGAAATTGCAAAAGTAGAGCAACGGCTCCAAGTTATAGAAAGCTTAAAACGTAAATATGGGGGATCCATTGAATCAGTTTTGGAAAAACGGATCGATATTCAAAAAGAAGTCAAATCTCTGGTAAGTCCGGAGCAGTCTGAAGATGAGTTACACAAAAAGATAAATAAGAAAGAAAAAGATTTTTCTCAATTGGCGATCCGTCTTCACAAATCTCGGGTACAAAAATCAAAAAAACTTTCGAGTAAGATTGAAAATGCTATGTCTGAGCTTAATATGCTCGGTTCAGACTTTGAAATTAAGATTACTCAACAAATATCAGAAAATGGATTCGTATCTATGGATAATAATGTATTAGACGCGAACGCTAGAGGGATAGATATGGTTGAATTCTTTCTTTCTGCAAATCCGGGCGAACCAGTAAAGCCTTTGGCAACTATTGCGTCAGGTGGAGAAATATCAAGGATCATGCTTGCAATTAAAACAGTTTTTCAGGATTTGGATCCGGTTCAAACATTGGTCTTTGATGAGATTGATTCGGGCATTTCCGGAAAAGCAGCAGAAAAAGTGGCAGAACAATTGGTAAAACTTTCTAAATCAAAGCAGGTTTTCTGTATTACTCATTTATCGCAGATTGCAAGAAGCGCGGATCATCATTTGCATATTGTCAAATCAGTGAAAAATGGACAAACATTTGTAGAAGCGAATTATTTAAATGAATTAGAAAGTCCTAAACTAATCCTTGAATTATTTACAGGTAAGGAAATTGAGAGAGCGTAATGGATAAAATATTTATTGAAGGACAAAAGACATTATCTGGTTCAGTCCAGATCAGTGGTGCAAAGAATGCTGTGTTGCCTATCATGACCGCTGCCTTAATGGCTGAAGGAAGATCGGTTATTACCCGTGTCCCAGATCTACGAGATACACGAACCATGATTCGGTTAATGGAAATCGTAGGGGCAACCTGTTCATTTGAAAACGGCAAATTAGTAATTGATGGAAGCACCGTAAACAATCCGGAAGCGCCTTACGATCTGGTGAAAACCATGCGTGCTTCCTTTTATGTACTAGGTCCACTTCTCGCCAGGTTTGGTGTGGTAAAAGTTTCTTTGCCCGGCGGATGTGCATGGGGCCCGCGACCGGTTGATTACCATCTCAAAGGATTAGAAAAACTCGGTGCTAAAATCACCTTGGAAAGTGGATATATTATTGCCGAAGCAAAACGTCTCCAAGGAACCAAAATCAATTTTGAATTTCCATCTGTGGGCGCAACAGGCAATATAGCTATGGCTGCCGCGACAGCAGAGGGAACTACGATCATCGAGAATGCTGCCCGTGAACCTGAAATTGTTCAACTCTGTGAATATTTAAATACCATGGGCGCTTGTATTAGGGGCATTGGCACCACGAAGCTCACCATTGATGGCGTTGAAACATTACGTTCTGCAGATATTGACGTGATACCAGATAGAATCGAGGCTGGCACCTTTTTAGCTGCAGGTGCGTTATTGGGAGAGATTACTTTAAATGGTGTAATTCCGGAACATTTGGATTCTGTTATTTTAAACTTTAAAGAGGCTGGTTGTAATGTTTCTACCACCAGCAATTCGGTTACAATTGCACAAGCCGACAAAATTCAACCCGTGGATATGACCACGGCTGTTTATCCCGGATTTCCTACCGACCTCCAAGCTCAATGGGTAGCACTGATGTCATTGGCTAAGGGCTCATCCATGATTACAGACACTGTTTATCATGATCGCTTCAGTCATGTACCTGAACTCAATCGTTTTGGTGCCAACATTAAAGTAGAAAATAATACAGCTTTTGTCCGCGGTGTGGATGCATTGGTTGGTGCACCTGTCATGTCCACTGATATTCGAGCCAGTGCATCGTTAATTGTTGCTGGGTTAGCAGCTAAAGGAAGAACTGAAGTAAGCCGTGTCTATCACATCGACCGTGGATATGAACAGATTGAAGAGAAATTTCGGTCTCTAGGTGCCAATATTTGGCGGAAAAATCCAACAGTATAAATTGCTTTTATTTATGGAGAAATGAAGTAATTTTTTGTCATATTATTTAAGAGTAACAAGGTATGAAAGTAATAATAATTGGTGGTGGCGAAGTGGGGTTCCACGTCGCGAAAGCTTTAAGCGAAGAAAATTACGATATAACAGTTATTGACATTGACCCGTTCAAATGTCGACGTGCTTCGGAAAACTTGGACGTTATTGTTGTTGAGGGGAATGGCGCTAGTCCAAAAATACTAACAGAAGCTCATGTAGGTGAAGCAGACTACGTATTGTGCCTTACCCGTGTTGATGAAGTAAACCTGATTGCATCCCAACAGGCTCATAAACTGGGCGCAAACAAAATTATTGCCCGGCTCAGGAATCAACAATACACTGCCCATGATTCAATTATTCGTCCTGAAAAATTCGGTGTGGATGTAGTGATCCATCCTGAAAAAGCTGCCTGTGAAGAGATCATGCGTTTGGTGAAACATCCCTATGCAGTCCAGGTAATGGATTTTGAAGCGGGCCGCCTTACCATGCTGGGTCTTAATATTAATGGAGATTGTGAAAATTTAATTGGGAAACCGTTGGGGGAAATATGTCTGGAAAACAGTCATTTTAGGTTTGGAGTGATTGCAGTACTTAGAGGGCAGGAAACAATCGTTCCTTGGGCAGATTTTTCATTTCAAAAAGGTGATATCGGTTATTTCATTATTAAGACAGAAGATATTGAAAATTTATTGGGATTACTATCCAAGGAAGTGACCGAAACGCACCGGGTTATGATTGTTGGTGGTTCCAAGATGGGGCGTACACTGGCAAAAGAGTTACCCGATGATTCAATTAATGTTCGTTTGGTGGAAAATAGTAGACCCAAGGCCGGACAGATTTCTCATAGCATTGATGAATCCATGATCATTTACGGCGATGGAACTGATATTGAATTTTTAAAATCAGAAAATATTCAGGATGTGGATAGTTTCATTTCAGTCACAGAAAATGAGAAAACCAATTTAATCGCCGGACTTCTTGCTAAACATTTGGGAGCAAAACAGAGCATTATCCATATTTCGACCACGGAATATATTCCCACAATTCAAGAAATTGGAGTTGGGGCTGTCATCAGTAAAAACCTGTCCACTGTTAATTCTATTTTAAAAGAGCTCCATACAGATGTGACCGAAATTCCCGTTGTTACTTTTGATGAAATAGAAGTGGATGTGATTGAATTTCAACCCGCTACAGGAAGCCTTGTTACTCAGCGACCATTAAAAGAATTAAAATTTCCTGAAGACAGTATCGTTGGGATGATTAACCATCATGGGAAAATTCGAATAGCCCATGGTTCATCAATCCTTACAGATGATGACACAGCATTAGTTTTTGCGAAACCAAAAGCTATTCATAATCTGAAGAAATTGTTCGGCTCATGAGATTAAAACCACTCCTGAATATTCTCGGGGCGCTTCTCTCAATTTTAGGCATAACAATGGTTGTGCCTATTTTTATATCTCTTGGATACGGGGAATCAGATCTGAATGGATTATTATATTCGGCCTTGATTTGTATTGGAATTGGCTCACCGATTTGGCTAATGACAAGGCATCAAAGGTCCTTGACTAATCGGGATGGTTATGCCATTGTTACTTTTTCATGGATCATCACAGCTGTGGCAGGTGCTTTGCCATTTTACTTTTCCGGTGCAATTCCCAATATAACAGATGCATTTTTTGAATCAATGTCAGGCGTAACCACGACGGGCGCATCTATTATTGGAAATACGATGACCTTGCCTAATTTACCCAATGGCGTTGAAAGCCTTCCCCATGGTATTTTATTCTGGCGGTCGTTTATCCAGTGGATTGGTGGTATGGGAATTGTGGTATTTTATATTGCAATTCTTCCGTTACTGGGGGTGGGAGGAGTCCAGTTATTTAAGGCAGAAGTCCCGGGTCCGGTGGCAGATAAGATTACACCTCGTGTACGGGAGACAGCTAAGTTCCTCTGGATTGTATATGTTGGAATTACGGTGCTCGAGGCATTTGCCTTAATGGTAGCTGGTATGGATGTATTTGATTCAATTTGTCATTCACTTACCACCATGCCAACTGGAGGATTCTCGACAAAAAATGCGAGTATAGGGCATTATGATAGTTCCTTGATCCATTATATTATTATCTTCTTCATGTTTTTGGCCGGGGTCAACTTTTCACTTCATTTTCGAGCTATCAGTGGCAATATGAAATCTTATATAAATGATCGGGAATTTTTAGTTTACCTGGGTGGTGGAATCATTGTGACTTTTGTCATTTTTCTAGCAGTCGCATTACAAAATGATCAATTCTCTCATTTGAATTTTCGAGAATCACTTTTTACAACTCTTTCTATTTTAACGACCACAGGATTTAGTTCCGCTGATTATGAATTGTGGCCAGTGCTTGTTCAGGCAATACTACTTACATTAATGTTTGTGGGTGGAATGGGCGGTTCAACAGGCGGAGGGATGAAAGTTATTCGGTGTATGCTATTGGTAAAGTATGCAGGATTAGAAACACGTCGGATGCTGCATGCCCGGGCACTGATCCCCGTTCGAATAGGGAAACAACTAATCAAAGAAGATGTGGTTAGAAATACATTGGGCTTTTTCCTGTTCTTTATGTCCGCATTTATGGTGTCTACGATTGTATTATCTTCAATGGGATTAGATCTCGAAACAGCTATTGGTGCCGCAGCATCTGCTATGGGGAATATTGGTCCAGGGTTAGGTTCTTTTGGTCCGACCGATAATTATGCCTTACTATCTGATCCGGGAAAATGGGTACTCACATTTTGCATGCTATTAGGACGTTTAGAAATTTTCACTGTGATGGTACTCTTTAGTCGAACTTTTTGGAAATAAGGAAATTAATGTTTATTAAAAGAGAAATAATAGACCAGGTTGGGGTTCTAACTATTGATCGTCAAGATGTACTAAATGCTATGAATCCTCAGGTACTCCGTGAATTGGATCAAGCAGTGAAGGACTATATTGCAAATGAGAATGTTGGTGTTATAATTTTGACTGGAGCAGGAGAAAAAGCCTTCATTGCAGGTGCAGATATTAAGCTTATGCAACAATTAGATACCCAAGGAGCCTTGGATTTTGGCAAGTTGGGTCAGGAAGTAACCATGACAATCGAAGATTCTCCAAAACCGGTTATTGCTGCTGTGAATGGTTTTGCTCTTGGAGGAGGGTGTGAGATTAGCCTTGCATGCCATATTCGATTTGCTAGCGAAAATGCTATGTTTGCCCAACCGGAAGTGAAATTAGGGCTCATTCCTGGATGGGGAGGTACACAGAGGTTGCCAAGGATTGTGGGAAAAGGCAATGCCATAGAACTCATCATCGGTGGACACTTGATCGATGCCAACGAAGCTCACCGAATCGGATTAGCCAATAAGGTTTTTCCTTCAAATGACTTGATGAAGGAAGCGATAAAATTTGCAAAACTTGTTTTAGGTAATGGTCCCAATTGTGTGGCTGAATCATTACATTGTATCAATGAATCTGCAGGACATTCACTCATTGAAGGATTGAATTTGGAAGTTGAAGCATT
>CAJWPW010000053.1 GCA_913045415.1 uncultured Fidelibacterota bacterium
TGATGATACGATTTCGGCACCAGCATTAACATACTCTTGGTCAGAGAAAAAAGATTCATTTCCTGCTAGTGTTTCTACCTGAACTTGCAAACCAGATTTTATCAAATCTTTGACCGTGGAAGGTGTGGCGGCAACACGTGGCTCTATTGCATTTATTTCTTTAGGTATTGCTACAATCATAAACGTTTTTTTATTAAAGTGACTGAAAAGGGGGATGAAAATTAATATGGGAATCCCATATTTCCATCCCGAAATTATAAGATAAACTGCTTGAGTATGGTACCCAAACAATGAATAAAAAAATGAAAATCCAACTTTACTTCTTCCTTTTTACTATGTTATCGTTTCTCAGAGCTGAAACATTTTACGTACCAGGAGATTTTTCATCAATTCAAAGCGCTATAAATGCCGCATCTAATACGGATTCGATTTTAGTGTGGCCTGGGTTGTATGAGGAAACCTTAGATTTTGATGGAAAGGAAATTGTTGTTTCATCGCTTTATTTCATTGCAAATGATTCTTTACTCATAGAATCAACCATCTTAGATGCTAATGGTAATGGTAGTGTTGTTTCGTTTGCCAGTGGAGAATCAAATGAGTCTATTTTACAAGGATTTACAATTCAAAATGGCACAGGGAATAATGAAGATCCAGATGGAAATGGTACATATTATAATTATGGTGGCGGCATTTATTGTGAAAACAGCGATCCAATTATTAAGGATTGTATTATCCAGAATAATATATGTGATATCGGCGGCGGCGGCGGCATTTTTTGCTATAATGCCTCTCCCAAATTCTTTGGGTGCATTATCAAAGAAAATGAAACAGATGATGTAGGTGGGGGATTGTATGCAAAAACTGCTTCCAGTCCCGAATTTTATAATTGTTCTTTTTCGGGAAATGTAGCTGAATTTGGGGCAGGATGTTATTTGAGAAGTGAATCATCACCCATCATGGACAATGTTGTATTCTTAGCAAATTCTGCCAACAATTCCGGCGGCGGCATTATATTAAAGGATGATGCAAATTTAAATGCCACTAATCTTTATTTATTTGATAATACTGCAGAGGGACTCGGCGGTGGACTTTATATTAACAATGCTGATTCGCAAATTGATTATTTGTTAGTAGGCGACAATATTTCTAGTTCAGGCGGAGGCATTTATGTACGGAATTCATCTACTGTTCAAATCAACAATGCGACCATTGCGAATAATGTGGCCGCTACCTATGGTGGCGGTATCTATTTGCGTGATGGCGCAGATGTTTCATTGAATAATTCTATTCTTTTTGGAAATAATGCATCTCAGGTCTATTTCAGATCAACTGGAGATGATGTAGAATTCACAGTGAATTACAGTTTAGTTCAAAACGGAGAGGCTGGCATTATTGACAATGATAATGGAGATGTTAATTGGGAAGAAGGGAATCTAGATGGTGATCCCTATTTTTGTAATGCACCAATAGGGAATTATTATTTAAGAGAAAATTCTCCCTGCATTGATAGCGGGTCTGATGGTACACTCATAGGTTGTTTCGAATCGGCGTGTGGCCCTGTGAATCTGGGACCAATTTGGTATGTAGATCAAAATGGACATGATGGCAATGATGGAGGTCTGGAAACACCCTTTGCAACCATACAAAGAGCGATCAATGTTTCAACAGATGGTGATACAATTCGACTAACTCCCAATGTATATTTTGAAGAAATAGACTTTAACGATAAAGAAGTTGTGCTGGAATCAAGAGCCTATGAATTAGGAATGATAGAAATGATTCAAGAGACTTTCTTTGCGCCTGGCCCATTAGGTGGCTCATGTTTTATTTTAGATGGGCCATCCAACGATGGTGCTACAATCCGAGGTATATCCTTTCGTGGAGGGATTGTTACTAGTGGAGGTGGTGTTGTCCTCCAAAATTGTTCACCCACTTTTATTGATGTGATTATAGAAGATAATACAGCAGAAATTGGTGGTGGGGTTTTTCTCTCCGGATCAAATGCATATTTTTTGAATACTATTATCCAAAACAATGGCTCTAACATGGGTGGTGGCATTTATATCACTGATGGAGCCCCTACTTTTGATAAAATGTTGATCCAGGGAAATATTTCTTATTGGGGCGCGGGTATTTATTCAGAAAATGCTGAACCTACTATCCTGCATAGTCAGATAAGGAATAATGAAGCTTTTATTGAAGGAGGTGGATTATATCAATTAGGCGGTCTTGGTCAAATTGAATGGACATCTTTTGAACAAAACCTGGGATATGATTTTGGTGCTGGGATAGTAGCGCATGGAGCAACCATCAACCTGAATCAAACCACGTTTGAAGGGAATATCTCAGGCACGGGGTCGGTTATAGCCTGTCATGGGGGCGCAGTCGCATTTGTTAATTCTATTCTATGGGACAATATTGGAGATCAATTTTATTCATCTGAAACAAGTGGCTTGACCTTGTTGGAGATTAGTTATTCAGTTTTAGAAGGTGGCGAAAATATTTTGGGAAATTTTCCAAATTTTACTTTTACCATTGGGAGTGGGATTATGGATGAAGATCCACAATTTTGTGATCCAAATATATTTAATTATGCACTTAATGAAAACTCCAATTGCCGGACCGCATCTGATAATGGTGAGGTCATAGGTGCTTTTGACTTAACTTGTAGCGGAACGGTATCCATTCAAAAAGATATTCTACCTTTGAAATTTGGATTGAACCAAAATTATCCCAATCCGTTTAACCCTGTTACGAAAATTCATTACACCTTAGAAAAGGATGGTTTTTACACGCTGAATATTTTTAATATTAATGGACAATTGATCAACACATTGAAATCTGAAAAAGGCCAAAAGGGAAAAGAGTATACTGCGATATGGGATGCAAAAAATCTCCTTGGACATAAAGTGCCATCTGGATTGTATTTATATCAATTAGAAACTGTTGAAGGTTCTCTTAGTAAAAAAATGCTGTTGTTAAAGTAGTTATACTCTATAATCAAGATTCCTTTCTTGGTCGAATGTGTTGTATATTTGACGCCGCCGAGGTGTTTATCTTGAAGATATATCCCTATATAAAATCTGTAGTCATCGCTGTATCCCTTACAGGTTGGGGGCTTCATGCCCAAATTTTGACTGATTTCGTCGGAGATTGGACAGGCGTTGAAAATTTGCATAGTCCCACAACTTTCTACGAAAATAAAAGTATTTCTATCCAAATTTCTCAAGGTGGAGACAGAGAAAACTATTTAATCTATACATCATCGTCGGATTTTATTTATGACCAAAACCTTAATTGGGCCTATCATTATGTTGGTATTGATAAATTAACAAATCAACTCATATTCTTAAGGAGATGGATTACTCCTATTGGGACCATTGGTTTTGAAGAATTCATATATGATATTGTGGAATGGAATTACAATACCTTCACGGCCGAATATCAATCTGAAAATGGTGAAACCCACCATGAAATTATTGTGGCAATGAGTTCCCTCAAATTAGATGAAATCCTTCCAGATAAAATTTCATTGAACCAAAATTTCCCAAATCCCTTTAATCCATCCACAACTATTTCTGTGGAATTAGATAAAGGAACTAGCGGGACACTTGTTATTTATAATGTCAATGGACAAGTAGTAAAAACATTACATAATGGATTCATAAATCCCGGATTGACTTCCTTCCAATGGGATGGCAATGATCAGGTTGGACTTTCGGTGAGTGGAGGGACCTATATCTATCGTTTATTGATTGATGGCTATACCCAATCCCAAAAAATGGTACTTCTTAAGTAAGTATCATTCTTTTTTTAACGTAATACTTTCAATATCTAATGAAAATATTTAAAAACTTTTTTCCTATCTTTGCATCTATTTCTATCGTCTTTGCAACATGGTTCAATGATATTCCGAGAACAATTACTCAGCCCAATGGCGAAGTTATTGATTGTTTTGTGACTGGGGATCAATATGGAAGAAGGCTTCATGATGCCAATGATTTTACTATAATCATGAATCAGGAAGATGGTTATTATTATTATGCCAATTTAGATTTTAATGGTGATTTAATCCCATCTGCCCTGATTGTAGGTCATGGAAACCCAGATGCTTATGGGCTGATTTCAGGATTAGCTATCAGTGATGAATTATATCAACGGAATAAATCTTTTTATCACAATCCTGAATCCACCCGAGAATCTAGAGATGCCCCAACATCCGGGGAAATTTACCAAATCAACGTATTTATTCGATTTTCTGATGATCCAGCATTTGTTCAACCAAGATCCTATTACGATGAGGTCTTTCAAACCGATGAAGATGAGCCTTCTCTACGTCATTACTACTGGGAAGTCTCATACAATACACTGTTGGTGAATACACGCCATTACCCTGAAACATCAAATGATGTTAATACGTCTTACCAGGATCTACACCCCAGAAGCTATTATGAACCTTATTCAAGTATAAATACAAATGGGTACCAGAATAATGATGAACGTACTCAGCGTGAACATACACTGTTAGCGAATGCACTTAATTCCATCGCCAATCAAGTATCACCTTTAATAGATATTGACGCTAACGATGATGGGATCGTTGATGCTGTTTCATTTGTCATCTATGGTGGTCCCGGAGATTGGGCAGACCTGCTATGGCCGCACCGTTGGTCACTTTATACTGAAACGGTTCTGATAAACGGGGCGCAGGTGTGGGATTATCTCTTCATGTTATCTGAATCCTGGTATTTCAATGTTGGTGTGCTTTGTCACGAATTTTTTCACGTATTGGGTGCGCCTGACCTTTACCACTATGATGGAGGTGGAGCGCCTTCACCTGTTGGGGGTTGGGATGTTATGGAAGCCAATACCAATCCGCCTCAATACCCTAGTGCTTTTATGAAATGGAAATATGGTGATTGGTTACCGGATCTTCCCGAAATAACCGAAAGTGGTACTTATACGATCAATCCGTTGCAGCAACAGGAAAATGCAATTTATAAAATAGCTTCTCCAAACTCTGAAACTGAATATTTTGTTGTTGAATACAGAAGAAAAGAAGGCCTTTATGACATTAATACACCGGGAAACCGAAATGGCCTTGTTGTTTACAGAATTAACACGTCAGCTGGCAATGGAAATGCTCAAGGGCCACCGGATGAAATTTACTGTTACCGACCTGGCGGCACACTAGTGTACAATGGTAGTTTTGATTTAGCACCTTATAGTTCAGATTATGGACACACATTCTTAAATAATGGGACAGACCCTTCGTGTTTCCTCTATAACAGTGGAAATGGAGGAGATGGCGGGCTAAATCTGCTAAATGTAACCAGCGCTGATGAAACCATTTCATTCACCGTATCATTCGGCGTACCGGAAATTGAAGTTAATCCTGACGAACTCACTTTTAATGTAACTTCGGGAGATTTTGGAAATCAGACTGTAACCTTGTCAAATGTTGGAGAGGTAGAAACCCAATTGAATTATTCAGTAAATGCTGCAGGTGATGTTCCATTCTTGAATCCCCAGGGTGGCCCCGATGGAGGTAATTATTATTGGACATCAGCTGCTGAAGAATTGGGAATGGAATATGAGTGGATTGATATTCAGAATAATGCCACCCTTCTCAACTTTACTCACAATGATTTATTTGCCGACAATCCGGTTGATTTACCTTTTGATTTTGAATTTTTTAATGAATCGTATAATTATGTTAATGTTAATGCTAATGGGTGGATAGGATGGAATAGTGAGAATGAAAATGCATGGTTGAACAGCGATCTTCCATCTCCAAGTGCACCACGACCTGCCATATTTGGTTTTTGGGATGATCTCAATCCAAATAATGAAGGCGGGAATTCTAATTCATCCGGAGATATATATTATCATGTTAATCAAGAACGTGCTGTCATTTGGTTTAACAATGTGGTTCGCTGGAATCCTGATGATTGGGGACAATTTGATTTTCAAATCGTCTTGTACTCTAATGGCACCTTTGCTACAAATTACCGAAATATGGATGGTGTCCTGAATTCCGGTACTATTGGCTTCCAGAATAATGATGGCAGTATGGGAACCCAAATTGTCGCAAATGAAGCATTTATTTCAAGTGAATTCAGTTGGGCCGCAGCTCAAGCGGAGGATGAAATTTCCTGGCTCATTTTGTCAGCGGAAGCAGGTGATTTATCCGGGGTGCTTTTCGGGGGTGAATCAACCGAAATTTATGTCCAGGTTGTAACGAGCGGAATGGATGCGGGTTATTATTCTGCAAATATCAATGTTACTGCTCCAAATGTAGAATCTGCGAGTATTGGTGTAAATCTTTTTGTAACAGGAGATAACTCAACGCCTATTCTCCCAAATATTGATATATCATCATCAGAAAATGGAATTGTGAATTTACCGGATGATGTGGACTCTCTATTCAGCAATGTGGCCTCCAGGTATACTCATATTGTGGCACCCAATGGCGATTTGATTCAATTTTTGATTCAGGATAATTTCACAGTTCCACAAATATTACATACTCGCCGCGTGCTTGAATCATATCTCACTGATATTCCAGACACAGACTGGGGCAGTAACAAATCGAATATTGCCATTGCCATGGCTGCAAGCAATGCAATTATGTTTCTATTGAATGACGAGGATGAATATGAAAATCCGTATCTATGGGATATTTTTGATTCCGGAGTGAACGGACAGGATCTCCTTGCTATAGAAGTTTTTCCCGAAGGTTCTTCGGAATACATGAATAGTACCGAACGGGATGCAACCTACGAAGAAGTTTTACACTTTATGCATGGATTCGGGGTTCAGTTGGCCTTGCCTGCTATGCAAAACGCTATCGAATCAGCTATGCTAAATGCCATCAATAACGATGTTTATAATCCATTGAGTGATTTACCTGAAGAGGATTTTGACGAAGAATACCTTGCTATGGGATTAGAATGTTATTTTGGACTTTGGGCCCATGATCCTAATGGCGACGGATTTTGCGGTGATCAGGAATATGCTTTTATTACTCGAGAAGCTATGGAGACAGGTGATTCTGCATTATTTGCAATTATTAATGGTTTTTTTGGAGAAGCCTGGGAGTA
>CAJWPW010000054.1 GCA_913045415.1 uncultured Fidelibacterota bacterium
AAAAAGCATTCACTCTCCTTTCAATTCTGGGTGTATTCATGGTCTTTTTCATTGTTCATTTACCAAAAATACAATTGACCCCATTGATCTTTACGCTAGTGATGATTTATTTCTCAGCAGGTATCGGCACAATTTATAGTCTCATCCGTGTCATTGCTCCACGAGTTCAAAAACGAAAAGTAAAAACACTGAGTGGCGAAATTGAAAAGCCCGAAGTTATCAACCCAACATTTTTTGCAGGTATTAGCCAGTTCAAGTCACCGGAAGAATATGCGTTTAATTTAAAATCTATTGCTCAAGATGATGAACTACTTTATCAAATGTTTGCATCCCAAGTTTTTTCATTAGGAAATATTAATTCGGTGAAAAATGAAAATATCCGCAAATCAATTTACTTTTTCATTACTGCTATAGTCTCTGAATTATTGATTATAATGTCTATGGCTTACGCTAGAGCATTACCTTTCCTTTTTCCCAACGGATGAAATATTTCACATCGATTACTACCCTTCTGTTATTATTAACAGGGTGTGTTCCACAAGGAAGTGCCGGGCCTCAGGGGCCACCAGGCAAAGATGGCGCTAAAGGATTAACAGGCCAAGGAATGACTGGGCCAATGGGCCCTGCCGGTTCAAGCGTCCCTGCAGATCAATTAAAAAAAGTAGAAGCTTTTTTATCCCAAAATAATGAATCTTCAAATGAACATATTGTTGCCATTGAATCTTATTCTTTTGGCCTAGCCCCACGGATTACAGGGTTTTGTTTTTTAACAAGCCACGGCCGAATATTCAAAATGGAAAATAAGAACACACAAGTCCTGGGTGAATCCATATCCTTGGCGGGGAAGATTTCGGACCACTACGATTTTATTTCGTTATCCCGTATCGCTTATGGCGAAGATATTAAACAATATTTTGTTGCAGTGACAAAATCCGGAATGGTTTTCACTACAGATGATCTGAAAACCTGGAAACCACAAGGTAATATCCCCCTAAAATAAATTATTTGAAACTTTTGCCATCCTTTAGATGTAGTACTAGAAAGGAGTAGGCAAATATCCCTGTAACACTCTTGTGTTACTTCCTCCTTGGTTTGGCCGCGTCTGCTCCTTTTTTATATTTTTTCAAGATCACCTTCCCCCTTTGTTACCGTTCGAATTGTTTCAATTAATTCATTCAAATTTCCAGATTGTAGCTCAATAATCCATTTTAACAATTCCCCACTTTGATCATCTATAATTTTTCCTCCTAAACGGGAAATGGATTGGGCGAGATCTCCATAATAATCCATGGGAGAAGTAATGGCATACCTTTCCATCTTTACCCATTTTTTACAGGATGCTTTTTCAATTAATTCTCTAGCAGAATTTCCATAAGTATCAATTAAACCGCGTTTCCCAAGCTTTGTCCCACCAAAGTATCTGATAACAGCCAAGCCACAATTCACAAGACTCTTTTGCTTCATGGCATTAAGTATTGGTAAACCTGCTGTACCGGAAGGTTCACCAGCATCGGATGAGTTCTCTTCTAATTGATTTCCTGTATAAATTCGATATGCCCAGCAAACATGGGAGGCATCGTGGTATTTCTTTCGTAGGTCAGATAAGCATGATTTGAACTCACTAACGTCATCATATGGAAAGATGATGGAAATGAATTTGGATTGCTGTTCTTTGAATGTATGAGTCTGTGCCCGGATAGGTACAACAAAACTCATTTTTTTCGGAAAGATAATCTGACTGGTACTCCATTAAAATCAAAATGTTGTCGGAGTTGATTTTCAAGATACCGCTGATAGGATGTTTTTACCAATGTGGGATGGTTTAAATAAAGTGCGATTACGACAGGGGACCGACTCACTTGAGTGGCATATTTTATCTTGATAATTTTCCCCTGTTCAGCCGGAGGTGGATTTTTGAAAATGATCTGATCCAATGCATCATTCAATTTACTAGTCAAAGTTAAATTTTGGCTACGATCGTACACTTCCCATGCGGTTTCCAATACTTTATGGATGCGTTGTTTAGTCAGCGCCGAAATAAATAATAGCGGGTAATGATCCAATGACTTGAACTGATAATGAATCTCTTCCTTAAAATCTTTCATTGTGTGTGTTTCTTTTTGAATAAGATCCCATTTATTCACAACAAAGATGAGCCCCTTCCCTTTATCGATTACAAAATCCACAATGGATTTATCCTGCTTCCCGAACCCTTTTTCCGCATCAATGAGAACCAAAACAACATTTGCTTCTTCAATAGCATTTTGGGTTCGTACCGTTGAATAATACTCAATTTTATCTTTGATCTTAGCCAACTTTCTCAATCCTGCCGTGTCCACTAAGGTAGTATCTCTCCCATGCCATTTGATATGAGCATCGATGGCATCTCGTGTTGTACCTGCAATGGGCGTTACAATGGTTCGTTCTTTTTGTAAAAGTCCATTTGTCAGGGAAGACTTTCCCACATTAGGCATGCCTACAATTGCCAAGCGGAGTCCTTCTTCTTCATCTGTTTCCGATGGAGGTTCCGTCAGATCTAATTTTTTCAAAATTTCATCTAAAAGGTCACCGGTTTGGCGACCATTCAATGCAGAGATTGCCATAGGGAACTCTAATCCAAGTTCATGAAATTGGTGAATCAAATTATCCGTCTTATATCCATCACATTTATTAACGGCAAGAATATATGGCTTTCCACTTTCTCTTACGAATTGCGCCAATCCCTGATCGCTTGCAGTTGGTCCTTCTTTTCCATCCACCATGAAAAGGACTAAATCTGATTCCCCCATGGCTATTTGTGCTTGTTCCCTCACAGCAGCATTGAAGATATCAAAATCTTCTGGAATGTAACCGCCCGTATCAATGAATTTCAAATGATGGGCACACCACTCCATGTCCCCGTAGATTCGATCCCGAGTGATACCTTCCTGCGAGTCGACAATCGCCTGTCGCTGGCTGAGGAGACGGTTAAAAAATGTTGATTTCCCAACATTAGGTCGACCCACAATTGCAATGATTGATTTCGCCATTGAAAGTTTAACCGGCGATCTTGAGAATCAACCAAATCAACGCTAATGCAAAAATAGCATGTACAGCTATGGCACTTAAAAGGTCTTTCATTTCATTTTCCCTCTATTTATTATTATTTTATTTTTACTTTATCGATGGTATCTGTCAATACTCAGAGCAATTTAAGCCTAGTCTCTATGCCTGGTTCTCTTCCCATAAATTAAATGTGAGTTCATAGGGATCTCTCATGTAACAGTTTTTCCCCTTTCCCTTCCACATAATAGTGGTCATGCGAAATTGGTTTTTTTATCATAATCAGTGTAATATGGGTGGGAATTTACTCTCGGATTTTTATATGACGAAGGCGGGAATTATTTCTTTTGCTTATACCGCCAGATAAATAACACAATGATGCCAGCCACATTTGGGTACCAGATCTCCGGGCGATTCCAAGGTATACCATCAAATGAGAAATCTGATAATGGCCAGAATAGTTTTGTTGGAAAAAATTCTTTACTGTGAAAAGGGAAATCCAAACATATATGAAAAGGCCAGCCTAACATGGCAAAAGCAAAGGTTTTATTCACCCGCCAAACCATGGCAATCACAATGAAGGCAGATACAAAACTATGGGAAATATCGTAGTTGATAAAAACCCACTCCGGAATAGAATCTAGGGAAGGCCTGCCCAAAGAAAATTCGAGTGTGACCATCCGAATAAGTAATAAAATACCAAATGAGAATAGGTCTGGTGCAGCACCCCAAAAGAGCGCCCATTTTTTATAGCCGCGAAACCCAAAAAGTCCACTGCCCCACAATGCATGGCTGAATGTATCCATTTTCTCAATCGGAAGTTTGCAAAAGACCTGATATTCTGCAAAGGTTACATTTAAATATATTTTGTTTAATGGATTGAGCGGGTGATGAGAATCGAACTCACGTCTCTAGCTTGGGAAGCTAGGGTAATAGCCATTATACGACACCCGCAAAAGGGTCAAATTTTAGGCAATAATTCGGACTTTTAAAATGGTCTAAGATCAACTTTTATACAAATCCAGGGATTCGGGACAATTTGTCATTTTTCCAGGTGTAGAATTCAAATGTTACAATGATAATTTTAATTAGTGATATTGTGACATTTAGGTGTCATAACCTTAAGTCCAACATCATTTTTGGTAATATTAATAAAATGTGAAAAAATATAACAAATTGATTATTTATCGACGAGAATTTACTTTTTTCAAGTAAACATCTTGTAAGGTTGATAGGGTATTTTCTATATTCATTTCAGCCAACCAGTTGATTTATCATACTTTCATTTGTCATCCTTTTTTATAGCACATTGAAAACTGAATTCCGTACATCAATCGTACGGTGATACAAACCAAGGAAAAACACCTATGGCAGAAGCTATGGAATTGGATCTCTCTCTGAAGCAGCCGGGATCACAACCACTGGAAACACCCATCGTTCCCCCTATAAAACTGAAGAAGAATAATGATACAACTAAAATTCCAAAAAAATATACCATTGAAAATTATTATGCCGACGATCAACTCGGTTCTGATGTTTTAAAACAAAAATATCTTGCTCCCTGGGAGCACCACCCCTACGAACTTTGGACCCGCCAAGCTTCTGCATTAGCATCCGTAGAGAAAACCAAAGGACTTAAAGAAAAATGGGAGAAGAAATTCTTTACCATACTGGAAGATTTCAAATTTGTTCCCGGTGGACGTATAATGCATGGTGCCGGCCGAGAAGATATCACCACCACTCTGAATAACTGTTATGTTGTTGCGGTACGAGATGACTCAATTAAATCTATTTATGATACAATTATCAATGAAGCATTAACATACAAATATGGGGGCGGATGCGGGCACGACCTATCAATACTAAGACCAGCTGGTAAACCTATCAATGGAACAGGCGGAGTATCTTGTGGCCCCACAGGGTTTATGAATCTGTTTAGTGAAAATACAAACACCATTGCACAACATGGACGTCGCGGTGCAAATATGCAAACCCTACGGGTAGATCATCCTGATATTGAGAAATTTATAAGTATCAAAACTGGTGATATTGAGATGATAAAATACTCCAATATTTCAGTCCTTTTAACTCATGAATTTATGGATGCGGTGAAAAATGATGGTGATTTTGATCTGACATATGGAGGTGAAGTATATAAAACAATCAAAGCCAAAACACTCTGGGATGAAATTGTTTACCACGCACATACAAGCGCTGAACCTGGATTGCTCTTCTGGGATACCATGAAAGACTATCACAACGCTGAATACTGTTCTCCTCTTATTTCAACTAATCCTTGCGCTGAACAACCCTTACCTGATGGAGGCTGTTGTAATCTGGGTGCTGTGAACTTGGAACGTTTCGTTGATAATAATGGGAATTTCATGATTGATCAATTCAAGGAAACTGTTGGGATTGCCGCTCGGTTTTTGGATAATGTTGTGGATTACAATATGGATCGACATGCGTTGGAAGACCAAAAGAAAAATGCAGAAAACGATCGTCGAGTGGGCCTTGGCATTCTTGGCCTTGGAGATATGATGGTAAGAATGGGAATCAAATATGACAGTGAAGATGCTTTGCAAACCATCGATCAAATCATGCAGATCTTCAGGGATACCGCCTACGAAACCAGTACTGAATTGGCGGAAGAAAAAGGACAATTTCCCAACTTTGATTGGAATGGATTTTCCAAAAGTAAGTTCATAAAAAACCTCCCAAAGTCCTTACAACAAAAAATTAAACAAAATGGTGTACGGAATTGTACCTTGACAACGGTTGCACCTACTGGAAGCGGCGCTATCGTTTCCCGTGTCACATCCGGTGTCGAACCTATCTTCGCCACATCGTATAAAAGACGGGTGAAAAATAATGGTGATGGATACGGCAAAACATTCAATGAATACAAAGTGTATCACCCTATTATTGGAAAGTTATTCGAAACAGATAAAAATCTCCCGGATTACGTGGTGACCGCTCATAATATTGACCCTTATTTCCGAGTGAAAATGCAAGGTGTTATTCAAAAGTATATTGACTCATCCATATCTTCTACGGTGAATCTTGCAGAAGATATTACAATTGATACTGTTGCTGATATATATATGACAGCCTACGAAGCTGGGTTGAAAGGAATAACAGTTTACCGTGAAGGTAGTCGCGAGGGGATTCTTGTTTCAGATGAAAAAACGAAAAAAACTGTATCTCCATCAGAACTGGATCTAAATGCTCAGATGACTTCAGAAGCTCGGGAAGAAAAGAGTCCACGGGTTAGACCAACTCAAACAGCCGGAGTTACGCGTCGGATTCGCACAGGAGAAGGGACACTTTATATCACCATCAATGAAGATGAAAATGGTCTTTGCGAAGTCTTCACAACTATCGGGAAAGCCGGTGGAAACGCCGCAGCTCAATCTGAAGCTATCAGCCGTTTGATCTCATTGTCACTTCGATCTGGTTTGGATCCTCATGCCATCGTTCGGCAATTAAAAGGAATTTCCGGGCCAAATCCAACTTGGGAAGATGGCAGATTGATCCTCTCTACACCAGATGCTATTGGAAAAGCATTGGATGATTATATTAAGGAACGTGAAGAAATAAATATTAAAGGGCGATCAGACCAACCCCTGGATAAACCATTAATCACATTAGCACAAGATCATCAAGAAGAAAACGGACTCATAATCTGTACAAAATGTCACAATCATAGTGTAGTAAATGAAGGTGGATGTCTCACATGTCGAGAATGTGGATGGTCTAAATGTGACTAAATTATTCACTCGATAAGTTGAACAATATGTGAATATAAATAAAAAAGCCTTCATGCTTATTGCTTGAAGGCTTTTTTGATAAATATGGTTATTAAATAAAATTTAAACTTCTAAAATTTCTTTCTCTTTGTCATTCTGAAGCACATTTAATTTATTAATATGATCATCGGTCAATTTTTGAATATCAGCTTCGTTATCTTTAATAATGTCTTCTGATACATGGTCTTCCTTCCCATAATCCTGTAAATGATGAATTCCAT
>CAJWPW010000055.1 GCA_913045415.1 uncultured Fidelibacterota bacterium
ATTAGAAACTATTGAATCAGTTGAACCAGAAGTAGCATTGGAAGGATCGATAATAGATTCGAAAAAGACTAACGATATAGATGATGTTTTAGATGACTCTATTTCAGAAAACGATGGAAATCCCCACACTGAAGATGAACCTATAGTAGAGAAAGCAGATTAATCCATGGCTAAAACTCGAATTTTTCAAATTGCGAAAGCACTAAATATCTCACATACAGATATTCTAAGTTTCCTTAAATCTCGAAAAGTTGAAGTTTCGAGCCATATGTCCCCCGTTGATGAATCTGTTCATCAAATGATCATGGAAGAATTCGCAAAAGATAAGGAGCAAGTTGACCGATTTCGCAAAGAACAAGTTCGTAAGGTGATTCATGATACCAAACTAAAAGAAAAACAAGGTAGTTCTAAAAAACTTGAGCTTTTATCATTGTCCGACCAGCGAGAATTGGAGAAGAATGAAAAAGAAAAGCAAAATCAGGAACTTGAAGAAAAAAAGAAACAGCAGGAAGAAGAAATTCAAAAGAAAGATGAAGAATTAAAACTAAGAAAAAAGGAAACTGAAGAAAGGGAAAAGAAACAAGAAGAGAAAGAAAAAGAGCATAAAACTTCATCTAATCTGAAAGCAAAAGCGCTCAAGAAAAAATTCAAATCCACGAACAAACTCCGTTCAATTAATTTAGGAAATATCCAAACTCAGATTGGTGCTGGAACCAGTAAACAGCCATCCAATAAAACAGTGAAAAAAGAAGATCAGGTCCATAAATCTGTTAAGACCAAAGTAAAAGGTATCTTGGCGCAGATGGACACAAAAACCAAGAAAAAAGTTCATAAGAGATCCAGAACTCATGATGATGAAGAGATATTGGATCCTACAGAAAAGCAAACAATCAAAGTTGTTGAATTCTCAAATGTAGAAGAATTAGCTAAAATATTAGAGGTTACTTCCAGTGATGTTATTCAGACATGTATTGAGCTGGGAATGCTTGTTACTAAAAACCAGCGAATCGATTGGGATCTAATTGAACTCCTTGCTGATAATTATGGATATATAGCAGAAAAAATAACGGATGTAGGAGAAGAATTATTTTCTATTCAAGATTCTGAAGAAGATATAGCAAATGCTGTATCTAGATCGCCAATTGTTACTGTAATGGGGCACGTGGATCATGGAAAAACCAGCCTGTTAGATCATATACGTGAAACAAATGTAGCCGAAGGTGAATCCGGTGGAATAACACAACATATTGGTGCTTATAAAGTTGAATATAATAACCGAAAATTAACTTTTTTAGATACCCCGGGTCACGAGGCATTCACAGCCATGCGAGCGAGAGGGGCACAAGTCACAGACATTGTAATTCTAGTCGTTGCTGCAGATGATGCAGTCATGCCACAAACTATAGAAGCAATTAGTCATACAAAAGCAGCAGGCGTCCCCATGGTTGTGGCTATTAATAAGATGGATAAGCCAGGTGCTGACGCTGAAAAAGTACGTCGTTCACTATCAGAGCATGAAGTATTAACAGAGACATGGGGAGGAAAAATCCAAGATATTGAGATTAGTGCCAAAACGGGTGCAGGGATAGAATCTCTTATGGAAAGTCTTTTGTTAGAAACAGACGTTCTTGAATTAAAAGCAAATAAAGATTGTAAAGCACGTGGTACTGTTATCGATTCTAGGTTAGACAAAGGCCTAGGGCCCATTGGAACAGTGTTGATCAAAAAAGGAACTTTGAAAATAGGTGACCCGTTTATATGTGGAGATTTTTCTGGTAAAGTTCGATCTATCATAAACGAACATGGCGTACGTTTAAAAGAAGCGGGCCCTTCTGATGCTATTCAGATTCAAGGGTATGATCAAGTTCCACAAGCTGCAGATTTATTTGCCGTTATGGATGACGAAAAAGAATTAAAGCGAATATCCAGTGAACGTCAACGTATTCGTCGTGAAATTTCTCAAAAGAAAATGGCCTTCTCATTAGACCATATGTCATCCCTAATCAAAGAGGGCGCTGTTAATACACTTCCTATGGTAATAAAAGGTGATGTGGATGGATCCGTCGAAGCATTGGCTGAATCCCTTGAAAAGCTGAATACATCTGAAGTCGGTATTAAAGTGATCCATAAAGGCGTAGGAATGGTAACGGAATCAGATGTGCTGTTAGCAGATGCGTCCAAAGCAGTGATAATTGGGTTTCATGTTCAAGTAAGTTCAAATGCACGATTGCAGGCACAGCAAGCTGGGGTAGATATACGTACCTATAACGTGATCTATCAAGCTGTAGAAGAATTAACTTTAGCGCTCGAAGGGATGCTGGAACCAGACAAAGTTGAAAGTAGTATTGGGAAAGCCGAAGTGTTGACGCAATTTAAAATTCCAAAAATTGGATTTATTGCAGGGTGTAAAGTTATTGAAGGTCTCATTATTAGAAACGGAAAAGCGCGAGTTTCACGTGATGGCGAATTATTAGCAGAAGGTTTGATCAATTCATTGAAACGCCATAAGGACGATTCGAAGGAAGTAAAAGAAGGCCTGGAATGTGGTATAGGTGTTGATGGTGTTAAAAAATTCCAAGAAGGTGATATAATAGAAGTTTACGAGATCCGTGAGGTGAAACGTAAATTAGAACTAAATTGAAATCAAACAAACCTTATAACCGCATGGATCGTGTTGGAAACCAGGTCCTGGACATTTTATGCGGAATCCTTACAAAAAATATTAATCTCTCCCATTTGGGATTCGTCACATTTACCCATGTAGATGTTGCACCGGATCTTCGTACAGCCAAAGTGTATTATAGTGTATTAGGAAGGAAAATATCTGATAAAGAGATTAATATCGCTATTAACCAAAAAAGAAAAGCGTTCAAAAAATTTATGGGGCCTGAACTCCATTTAAAAAACACGCCTGATCTTCATTTTTTTCATGATCAAAGCCTACTCTATGGTAATAAGATTAATAAACTAATACACGATATTGATTTAAAAAATACAGACGAAAGTGATTCTGAACATACATAAGCCAATCGGCTGGACGTCATTTGACGTTGTGAAAAAAATACGCTGGATCATTAAGGAGAAAAAAGTTGGGCATGGTGGAACACTAGATCCGTTTGCTGAAGGAGTGTTAATTATAGGAACCGGTCAAGATACTAAAAAACTTACTTCCATTACAACAGAAGATAAGTCCTATACTGCCATAATAAAATTGGGTGAAATAACGAATACGCTGGATACGGAAGGCGAAATTATTGAAACACAGTTAGTGCCTAAGCTATCCCAGGTGACAATTGAAATAGTGTTGAATTCTTTTTTAGGAAGTTCATTACAAACTCCACCTATGTATTCTGCTAAAAAAGTAAATGGGCAACGGCTTTATAAATTAGCTCGGAAAAATATTGAAGTAAAAAGAGAACCTGTAGAAATTCAGATTAAACATATAAGCCTAGATGATTTTACTGAATCTACTATTACATTTTCCGTTATCTGTTCCAAAGGAACCTATATCCGAGTGTTGGGAAAAGAAATTGCAGAAAAATTAGAAACTGTTGGATATTTGACATCTCTTATTCGTACTCAGGTAGGAGGTTACTCTATTGA
Organism: uncultured Fidelibacterota bacterium; assembly: GCA_913045415.1. The sequence goes on from CAJWPW010000055.1 coordinate 3,604, forward strand.
TGAATCCCAAAGTATTCAAGAATTTGAAGCATCATGGAAATTGTCCACCAATTAGATAAAATCAAGGTCTTACCCGCTTCAGTAGTAACCATCGGTTCTTATGACGGGATTCATCGTGGGCACCATGAGATTTTAAAATCTGTTGTACACCATGCAAGCGCGCTAAAAATACCTTCGGTTTTGATAACCTTTGAGCCTCATCCACGCCATATCTTAGACCTTAGTGATGATAAATTATCTCTTATTATGGGTATCGATCAAAAATTAGAGATTATTGAATCACTAGGAATCGAATTGGTTTATGTTATTAATTTTACAAAAGAATTTTCAAAAATATCCGCTACAGATTTTTTAAATCATACAGTGCTTCCAAATTTTAATCCGATATTCATGATAGTAGGATATGATCACCATTTTGGTTACAAAAGGGAGGGAAGTCCGAAATTTTTGAAATCATATTGTGAAGAAAAAGGTATTGGCCTTGATATCATTCATAAAATATCTGACGAAGGTCACGTCATATCAAGCACTCATATTCGACAACTTATCAAGGATGGTTTTGTCCGCCGTGCCAATTTTGAATTGGGCTCTGTTTTTGGCTTTATGGCAACTGTTATTCATGGTGCAGGTCGAGGAAAAGAGCTTGAATTCCCAACAGCAAACGTGATTCCCGTGGAGAAAAACCAATTAATGCCCAATCCCGGGGTCTATTTTACAAGAGGAATGATTAATGGACTTCAACTGTATGGTATGTGTAACTTTGGCACTCGACCTACCTTCAATGAAGAAGACCTTGTGATGGAAATACATTTTTTTCACGATAAGGTTATTAATCTATACGGAAATGAAATCAGAGTAGAGTTTTTAGAAAGAATAAGAGATGAAAGGAAATTCCCTTCATCGGAACATTTAAAATCACAACTAATTAAAGATAAACAAAAATGCCTTGAGTTACAAGGTAAGTACGAATAGGAGTAATAAAGAAAATGCCTATCTCAAAAGAAGATAAACAAAAATACGTTGAGCAATTTGGTAAAGACGCGAACGATACAGGTTCACCAGAAGTACAGGTTGCTATTCTAACTCACCGTATTCGAGAATTGACTGATCATGTGAAAATTCACAAAAAAGATAACCACACACGTCGTGGTTTGGTTCAGTTGGTTTCACAAAGAAAAAAAATGCTGAAGTACATTACACGTACGAATGCAGAATCATATGTTAACATAATAAAAGAGTTGTCCATCAGAGGTTAGTAGACAAGAGAACTCATAAATAGAAGAAAGAAAATAAAAAAATGATAATAAAAGAAAGAGAAATCGCAGGAAAAACAATGCGTTTAGAGACTGGCCGAGTTGCCCGTCAGAGTAATGGTTCCGTAATGGTAACCTATGGAGAGACAACAATCTTGGCAGCAGTCAATGCCGCCAATGAACCACGGGAAGATATTGATTTTTTCCCATTACAAGTTGAATACCGTGATAAACATTATGCCGGCGGGAAAATTCCCGGTGGTTTTTTCAAACGAGAAGCAAGACCGGCTGAACACGAAGTGCTCACAAGTAGAGTAACGGATCGTCCGATTCGCCCCTTGTTTCCTAAAGGGTTTAAAAATGAAACCCAAATCATGATCACTGTTTTACAAAGTGATGGTGAAAATATGGCGGATGTACTTGCAGGAGTTGGTGCATCGGCAGCTTTGATAACATCAACGATCCCATGGAATGGACCAATTGCGTCAGTTCGTGTGGGAAGAATCGAAGGGAAATACATCATTAATCCAACTCGCTCTGAGATCATGGATTGTGATTTAGAAATGGTCGTTTCAGGGAATCAAGAAACAGTTGTAATGGTTGAAGGTGAAGCCGATGGTGCTACTGAGTCTGAAGTCCTGGATGGATTAAAACAAGCACATGAAGTGATTAAAGAAATTATTGATCTTCAGAATGAATTACTTTCGGCAATGGATGTTGTAAAAGATGAAGTAGTCATTCCACAACCTGATGGTGCAATGGTATCGGCTGTTGATGAAAAAATCGGCTCCCAAGTTGATGATATAGTTAAAATTGTGGATAAAAAAGAAAGATCAAGTGCAAAAAATGAAATGGTTTCATCCATTCTTGATTCGCTTGAAGAATCCTATCCATCGGAAGGTAAAACAATTAAATCTCTGATAGATGATCGCTTTAAAGCAGGATTTCGTGAGCAGATTCTTGCAACCGGAAAAAGAAGTGATGGTCGATCAACAGCAGATATTCGACCTATATCTATTGATGTGGATATTTTACCCAGGACACATGGTTCAGCGCTTTTCACTCGTGGAGAAACCCAAGCGTTGGTGATAACAACCTTAGGATCCAAAAGAGACGAAATGATCATTGATACTGCAGATGAAGATTATAAAAAATCTTATTATCTACATTACAATTTTCCTCCTTATTGTGTGGGTGAAACTGGACGAATCGGATTTACATCCCGTCGTGAAATTGGTCATGGTAATTTGGCTCAACGGGCGATAAAACCTGCTTTGCCTGACTATGACGATTTCCCTTACACAATTCGTATTGTTTCAGAAATCATGGAATCTAATGGTTCATCATCTATGGCATCTGTATGCGGTGGATCTTTATCATTAATGAGTTCCGGAGCTCCCTTAAAAAGTCATGTGGCTGGGATTGCTATGGGATTGATTACTGATGGGAAACGCCACGCTATTTTGAGTGATATTCTTGGAATGGAAGATCATTTGGGTGATATGGACTTTAAAGTTGCGGGCACAGCAGATGGCATTACTGCCATTCAATTGGATCTCAAGATAGAAGGTCTTTCTTTTGAACTAATGGAGCAGGCCTTACAGCAAGCCCATGAAGGTAGATTGCATATTCTTGGACTAATGAAGGAAGCCATGCCTGAACCGAATGATATTTCACCTTATGCACCACGAATCATGTCAATAGCTATCAATCCTGAAAAGATTGGTGCTTTGATCGGTCCTGGTGGTAAAAATATCAAGAAGATCATTGAAGTGACTGAATGTGAGGTCAATGTTGATGATGATGGTATTGTAACAATCGCTGGTGTTAATACAGTTAAATGCAACGAAGCAATCGAAATGGTTAAAGCCCTTACATTTGAACCTGAAGTTGGAATGGAGTTTGACGGTACGGTAACACGCATGATGACTTTTGGTGCATTCGTAGAATTTGTGCCTGGTCGTGAAGGATTGGTTCACATTTCTGAATTAGAATGGAATCGGGTTGATAAAGTTGAAGATGTTGTTAAAACAGGTGACCCAATTCGAGTGAAACTGATTAAAGTTGATGATCAAGGGAGACTTGATTTCAGTCGAAAAGCACTTATAGAGAAACCTGAAGGGTATGTGGAAAGACCTAA
>CAJWPW010000056.1 GCA_913045415.1 uncultured Fidelibacterota bacterium
CGGAAGTAGAAATGAAAGAAAAGAAAGCACGTGTGGAAGATGCACTCCATGCAACACGTGCCGCTGTGGAAGAAGGAATTGTTCCCGGTGGTGGTGTGGTACTGCTTCGTTCTGTTTCTGCTTTGGATGGCGTGAAAGTTGATAAAGAACAACAAGTGGGTGTCGAAATTATGCGCCGTGCTTTGGAAGCTCCGATTCGTCAGATCTGTTCAAATGCAGGTGTAGAAGCATCTATTGTCGTACAAGAAGTCCGCAAAGGGAAAGACGATTATGGGTATGATGCTCGATGCGACGAATATGTAAATATGTTCGAAGCTGGTATCATCGATCCTGCAAAAGTAGCACGTGTTGCTGTTGAAAATGCTTCATCTATTGCTGGGATGATTCTGACAACCGAAGCCGCAATAACAGATATACCAGAAGATGATAAAATGCCTCCAATGCCAGATCCTGGTATGGGTGGTATGGGTGGCATGGGTGGCATGATGTAACCCACGTCAGATTCTATCTGATTATTAAAAAGCCCCTAATCCTGAGTTTGTTGAAGGAAGGGGCTTTTTTTTATATAAAATGTGAGTGGTACAGGAGAGAAGAGTACCGTAATTTTTTCGCTTATGTCTTCTAATAAAACTAACCGGAAACGCTTTTTTATACTGGATGGATATGCACTTCTTTATCGCGCTCATTTTGGGTTGATTAGAAATCCACTCATTACCAGTTATGGACTTCATACCAGCGCACTCTTTGGTTTTGTAAATCAAGTGCTGAAAATAATCAAATCTGAAAATCCTGATTATATTGCCTGTGCCTTCGATTCCAAAGAAAAAACCTTTCGCCATGATATGTACAAGGAGTACAAAGCAAACCGTTCACCCATGCCTGACGAAATGCAACTTCAATTGCCCCATCTTTGGGAAATGTTGGAAGCCATGAATCTACCCGTTTTGAAAAAGCCAGGTGTGGAAGCAGATGATATCATCGGTACATTGGCGGTCCAGGCAGAAGAAGAAGGGTTAGATACCTTTATTGTGAGTGGTGATAAAGACTTTATGCAACTCATTAATAACCATATTTTTATGTTTGCACCTGGAACTCGGAAAACACCTCATCCCATTATATATAATTCTGCTAAGGTAGAAGAGAAATGGGGCGTACCACCCAATAAGATCATCGATCTTTTGGGACTCATGGGCGACAGTTCTGATAATGTGCCCGGTGTGGCAGGGGTGGGAGAAAAAACAGCAGTAAAACTAATCAAAACCTATGGATCATTAGAAGGCGCGTTAGAGAATGCAGATAAAGTCACCAATAAACGAGCTCACAATGGTTTAAAAGATGGTGTTGAAATTGCCATATTAAGTAAAGAATTGGTTACAATTCTCACTGATGTGGAACTATCCTGTAGTGTGGGTGAATTAGAGAAACGGGATATAAATATCGATGCATGTACTGACAAATTCACTGAATTGGAATTTTATGCCCTCTTAAAACAATTGGTCGCTGAATCCAATGTTGAAGTGAAGATAAAAAAGGAGAATGTAGAGAAGAATTATAATACAATCATTACTGAAAAGAGTTTAAACGATCTTGTAAAATCTTTGAAAATATCTAAATGGTTTTCCTTTGCTGTTGAAACAACGTTAATACACGCTATGAAGGCAGATATTGTTGGATTGAGTTTTTCAAATAAAGCAGATTCCGGCTGGTATATACCAATCCAATATTTGGAGAAAGAAAAAAATAATTTTGGAGAAAATGACCTGGAAATTGTTCTAGAAAAATTGAAACCTATCCTTGAAGATGACTCAATCTATAAAACTGGACAAAATATCAAATATGATTCATTGATTCTCAAGCGATGTGGTGTAACGGTAAAAGGGATTGAATTTGACACTATGATTGCCGCTCATTTACTGAATCCGGCTGCCCGATCAACAAAGTTAGACACCTTGAGTCTCGAACATCTCAATTATGAAATGGTGCCAATTGAAGAGCTGATTGGTAAGGGGCGTAACCAGATCACAATAGACCAGGTGCCTTTAGAAAAATTAGCATTTTCTTCGATAGAGGATGCAGATATTGCATTTCAGCTCACTGAATTGTTTAAAACCAGATTGAAAGAAGCAGAACTCTATGAGTTCTTTTCCACTATTGAAGTACCCTTGATCCCTATTCTTCTTGAAATGGAATACGAAGGTACATTTGTGGATCTGGACTTTTTAAAGGAGATGTCAGATGATTTAGGAAAAAAATTGGATGCACTTATATCCGATATTCATCGGTTAGCAGGAACAGAATTCAATATTAATTCTACTCAGCAGTTGGCGAATATTCTTTTTGATATTTTGGAATTACCCCAGATCAAGAAACGAAGTACAGCAGAAATAGTTTTACAACAATTAAAAAATCAACATGAATTGCCAAGACATATCTTAGAATACCGGAAATACAATAAACTAAAAAACACTTATGTGGATGCACTACCAGAATTAGTGAATGATGAAACAGGAAGGATTCATTCAACATTTAACCAAACCATAGCTGCAACGGGACGGTTGTCTAGTACAAACCCAAATTTCCAAAATATTCCAATCAAAAAAGAAGAGGGTCGGGAAATTCGGAAAGCATTTAGAGCAAAAACATCTGGTTGGAAAATATTTTCAGCAGATTATTCCCAAGTAGAACTTCGAGTCATGGCACATTTAAGTCAAGATAAAGGTTTGATTCAAGCTTTTCAGAATGGAGAAGATATACACTCGCGAACAGCAAGCCATGTTTTTAATGTCCCATTAGATTCAGTTCTACCTGAAATGCGCCGAACGGCAAAAGTTGTGAATTTTGGGATCATGTATGGGGCAGGTCCCTTTCGAATCAGCCAAGAATTGGGGATACCAAGAATTGAAGCGGTTGCTATAATAGATTCTTATTTTGACCAATATTCAGGTATCAGGAATTATATAGATTCCACTTTGCAAAAAGCCCGAAATGATAAATATGTGGAAACAATGTTGGGCCGTCGTCGTCCTGTTTGGGATGCGAATTCTGACAATGGTCTTAAACGACAAGCCGCAGAAAGGATGGCTATAAATATGCCAATTCAAGGTTCGGCAGCGGAAATGATCAAATTGGCCATGTGTTCCATTCATAATGAAATAGTAGCACAAAAAATGAAGTCAAAAATGGTCCTTCAAATTCATGATGAATTATTATTCGAATTTCCGGAATCTGAAGAAGAATTATTAATAAAATTGGTTGTGAATAAAATGGAAAATGCTATGAAGTTATCTGTTCCACTGGTTGTGGATTATGGGATTGGCGAAAATTGGTTTGAAGCACACTAATAAGATGGATTGTGAATTAAGATTAGATAGAGTAGTAAATAAATAAAATGGAAGCAAGTATAACACTAAAAAAAGTTGGGAAACTAGTAGGGGATAAAACGATCCTCGCTGGACTCACATTTGGTATAGAGCGAGGGAGTCTTGTTGCCATTGTTGGCGTAAATGATTCAGGGAAAACAACATTGCTGAAACTTTTATCTGGCTTTGAGAATCCCAATTTTGGTCAAGTTTTTATTCACGGATTGGATATGGATAAGCGTCGTCAGGAAACTCGTAAACTCATTGGATTTATGCCTCATGAAAATGACTTGGATCCATGGTTAACTCTTGAACAAAATATACGATTTACAGCCAATTTGTATAAAGTAAGTAAATCCACCGCATCTGCTCGTATTTTACGTTATGCAGATGCCCTGAACCTCACGCAATATTTAAATGAATTGGCTATGAATGTATCTCACGGCACTCAGAAAAAAACGATGTTAGTTCGAGAATTGGTTCATGATCCAGATGTTTTGATCATGGATGAGCCAACGGGTTATATGGATGCAGAATCAATTCGCCTGACATGGGATTTACTGAAGGAATTGAAAGGAAATAAAACAATTGTTTATGTGAGCAACGCGTTGGTTGAGATCGAACAAGCACATGATCGAATTCTGGTTTTTCATGAAGGGCAAATTCTCATGGATGGACATTTGGATAAATTGTTGGAAAGCACCTTAGACTATCATCAATTTCAGATAGAATTTGAAAATTTATCCAAAGAATTGTATAAAAAATTGGCTAATGTGGCGACGGTTGTCTCCCCAAATCGATTAGATAATATTTTTCACTTTTATGGACGAACTCGGAATGTATTCTTTGATGTGATACGTACAGCATCTGATGAACTAATGATTGACTTGAATGTAAAGAAATTAGGTCTACGGGATTTACTGGATTCCGAATTTGCCGGACGAGGATTGGATTGATTTACGCACTATTCATGCGTCGAATCTGGTCGTGGAAAAACCGCTTAGTTCCGAGCTTGCTATTATTGCTTACTCTGCCTGTTATACTTTATGTATTGGTAGGCCTTTCATTGAATAATATCATGAGGAATAGTTTATCGGGCATACCTTTCGAACTTTGGGTCATTCCCGGTTTCATTTTTATCATTTCATCTATGGGATTGATTCCTCTAATCTATCGGGATTTCTTTGACCTTAGGGTTCACCGTAAAGTCCTCGCCCATGTGGTACTCGCTCCTTACCGGAAACGCATGGTGATCTTTGGATATCTCATCATTTCAGGAATTGAAGCCATAATTCTTGGCGTAATCTCAATATGTATTTTTTCAGCGATATCTTCCTTTCCATTATCTGTGATTGAAACACTTTTCATGATAGTTTGTCTTGGGTTGTACTTATTGCTCCTTGGAAATTTATTAATCAGTATGGGGTTATTAATTGATACGGTGACAACATTTTCTATGATGACTTTCATCACATTCATTTTTATTTTATTCGGAAATGGTTTTATCATTGAATTTGGTTTTTTTCCAACTGGGATCGACTCATTTTTAAAATGGCAACCCATTTCTATCCCGTTCCAGGCATTTCAATTGTTTATAAATACCAAATTCATTGATTGGCAAATGCTAGCTTATCCTTTGGTTTTAGTTTTATTTTGGGTGATTGCTAATACTAAAATTCTAAAATGGAAGTTACGCCATTGATTGCTTATTTATCTGGCGGTATGGAAAATGCTCAAAATGAAGGTGCGGATTGGCGTAGTGACATAACAAATTGGTTAAAGGGAAACCTTGGGCATGACACGATTGATCCAGTACTTGAATCGAAAAAATTAGTTCTAGCTCATGGTGCGGAAGAATATCAAGGCTGGAAAACAACTAATCAAGAAAAATACAAGGCATTCATTCGATTATTTATTAATCAAGATCTTCGTGCGGTCACCGGGAGAGTGGACTATTTAATTGTCCTCTGGGATGAAAGTACATTATACGGCGGCGGGACCCATGGTGAAGTCACCATGGCATATTGGGTGGATAAACCAATATTTTTGGTAAATAAACTTCCGAAAGAAAAATTAAGCGGATGGATCTCATCCTGCTCAACTGAAGTTTTTGAATCATTTGATGAATTAAAGAAAGCGCTGCTTACAGAATTCCAGTCATGACTTCCATCAGCCCAAAAGCATACATTCACGCGGACAGGCTCAAACAAAACCTATGGAATATCCGTCGTCATATAGGAGACAGAAAACTAGTGTGCGTGGTGAAGGCTAATGGCTATGGTCATGGCGCCTTAGAAATATCTAAAGTTCTCTCAAAAGAACCGGGAATTATCTTTGCAGTTTTTGCATTTGAAGAAGCCATTGAACTCCGGGATAATGGAATTGATAATGAGATACTGATTTTTTCTCGGATCCAGCCCGAATTAATTTCAAAGGCAAGTGAATTAAACTTTACCTTGAACGCATGTGCAATGGCCGATTTGAAAGCATTATCAGATTTCCATGTTAAAACAGGAACTTGCCCGACATTTCATCTTAAGTTTGATACAGGAATGACACGATTGGGATTTGATGCGTCGGAAGCCCATACAGTTTTTACTTTTATCGTTGATAATCATTTGAATCCGGAAGGAATTTATTCTCATTTTGCAACGGCAGATGAAGGTGATCTTTCATATGCAGAATTCCAACTGGGACAATTTAATGCAATTGTTGAAAAAGGTAAAAATACAGGGATTAATTTCAAATATGTTCATTGTTCCAATAGTGGTGCAATCCTGAATCTGCCAAATGCATATTTCAATATGATTCGAGTTGGAATGCTCATGTACGGTGTGTTGCCTTCGGATGAAGTTTCCATGGATATTAGTGTAGAGCCCGTTATGAGTTTTTGTGGCCAAATTGTGAATGTTCGAAAGGTTTCGGCTGGAACACAGGTGAGTTATGGCGGTGTATTCACTACAGAAGAAGAAACAAATATTGCTGTGGTTCAAGCCGGGTTTGCTGATGGTTTTCCAAGGGCTTGGTATGAGAAAGGGTTCGTGGGGTATAAAGGTCAGACATATAAAATAGCTGGCAGGGTTTGTATGGATCAATTCATGGTTGATTTTGGTGATGTGGAGCCAGACGAAGGGGAAGAAGTTTTATTTTTTGGAAAGAAGGATGGTAATGAAATAGCGGTGGAAACTATTGCGAGGGAGATTAACACAACAACCTATGTGTTACTTACTGCAATTCACGGACGAACAGAAAGAATTGTAATCAATAACTGATTACTTAATCATCTGTTTTCTTTTGTCCCGGACTCCGAACCCAGGAACGGCGATTCTCAAATGATTCGATCTTGAGATTTGCCCAATCTTCGATAATATCTTTCAGTTGTGCAGATTGTTCAGGATGTTCTCCAAGATTGGTATCAATCAACTCATTGAGTTGACCTTTCCTTTCCTGAACTTGTCCATATGAAACAATATCTGCATTGGCGTCTTCTTCTTTTAGCGCTTTATTTTGCGCAAGGTCTGTCTCTAGTTTACCATGTTTTTTATCTCGTTTTTCATTTAATCCGTAGATCAATAATCCAATTAGAACAACAATGATTGCAATATCCATTTTATAGCTCCTTTA
>CAJWPW010000057.1 GCA_913045415.1 uncultured Fidelibacterota bacterium
TTAGGACTCCAGGTTTTCATCCTGGCAACAGGAGTTCGATTCTCCTACGGGCTACATTAAAAACCCTCGCTATTTACGAGGGTTTTTGTTTTAATGAGTAACGGACACTTTTTCCCGCCAATCTTTATACCAACTAGCAAATGTCCACCAACCCCAAAATGTATCTTTTTTAATGGCGCGAAAAATGACTCTCTGATATTCTAAAGAATCTTTAGGAGACATCCGGTAAGTACGCCTCGGATTTCCATGCAATCCTTTGATCACCAGCCATTGACCTTTCACATATATTAAGGTATGTTTTGAGGCATCTCCTCCGGTGGGATTAATTAAATACACATGAATGAGGTCTTCTACGCCAGCCAGTTTCCTTCGCCAGTTTATTGATAAAACCGGGGTTTGAAGGGTCACCCTTGTCATGGGCGTAAATAATACATCCACAATTCTCCAAGATTCACCTGGATTAATTTGACCATCCTTTGCATGAACCACCATATTTTTAATATTCTGGAGCTGTACGGGAACAATAAAATCCACTTCTCCTTCCTGAATTCCTTCTTCAAAGGAAAATTGTGTACCTAAATGGTGTATGGTAAACTGTTCACCCGTTTCTTCCACATGGATACCCAGGTGTTCAAAAACACCATCAAAATAGGTTAATAATTCAGGCGTTTGTAAAATATTCTGCCAGGTGTGTAGAGACGACGTAACTTGGGAATTCAGGGAAGTGATAGCGATAATACTGAGTATTATTTTTTTCATGGCAACCTCCTTATGGTGTAACCATTGGTATTTTCCAATGGAACCGAAAAGAAATATAACTTTAAACAGTTAATGTTCGCTAATTTTTTCCATGAATTTTCCCCTTCATCCAGCACTGGTGCACTTTCCCATTGCATTTTTGTATGGGGCACTTATTCTCCATGCGATTCAACTATGGCGACCGCACTGGATGTGCCGAATTATCGGCTTGTGGTTATTAGGCATGTCTGCCGTCATTTCTATTGCCACATCTATTGCTGGGGAACGGGAAATGATTCGCGCTGGTCAAATAGGTTATTCGACTGAAATTATTGAAATCATGAACCGCCATGAGTTTATGGGAAATATTGTTGTTTGGGGATCCATCATACTTTTCATTATATGGATAACCCTATTTTTTAAAAATATGGAAGATCGCCGTGTGGATATATTGGCCTTTGCATTTCTGGCCTTACTGGTTTGTGCCGTTTCTTTTACCGCCTATTTAGGTGGACAATTGGTATGGGTTCACGGGGTAGGTACCCCATAAAATAGTCTATTTTATCAAACCAACCATTGGATCAACTACATGACCAACGGGCTGGTTACTGATAAAATCATAGCCGAGTAGATAGCCTAATGTTGTGGCCAATTGACTGGTAGCGATCGTATCAGTATTGGTCATTTCACCAATTGCAGGCGTATCCGGACCAATAATGGCTGTCCATAGAAATTCAGCCCCCGGCACACCATCGCCATGTGAACCCCAGGCACCATGTTCATAACTTCCACGACCATGGTCAGTTGTTATCATCATAGTTGTTTTACCCCGATACATTTCATTGGATTGTGTCCAATCCCAAATCGCTTTTATATAACCATCGGACCGGTTGGCTGTATTTAAATATTTGTCATATTCTCTTTGATGTGCAAACTCATCCGTTTCATCAAAAGAAATATATAAGAATCGAGGTTTATTCAGTTTTAAATATTCAAAAGCATATTCAAACGTAAACGCGTCCCAACGTACAGCACTGCCATACCATGGAGAGGGAACATCTTCAATAAATGTGTTGAGCCACTGCTGTTTTGGAGTAAGCTTTTCATCATAAAATGGGTACCCGCCAGAATTAATAGTAAAATCATTTCTTTCCGTATTGATAATCCAGTCAAACACATCCCAAGAAGCAAATGCGGCCACACGATCCTCAAAGCCTTCCTGCTGATCCAAAAATTCAAGCAAATTGATATTTGGATTCCATTCTTTTTCATTACTATTCACACTATCGTCATTAAAGCCAACTAACAATTCATTATATCCTGGGTAGGAAAACCAATATGGGTTGGTCAATCGCATGACGCTCCCTTGTTCTTTATTCCCATAGATTTGACCCTGTTCTCCAATCGTGTTCCAAAAAAAGGGGAAAACTAATTTTCGTCTTTCACGATAGTCCTCAGACCAATATTTAGCAGAAGTTGCTTCAACATCTTTTACGAACAAGGTATCAAGTACAATATTTTCATCGGCGCCATAAAACAAATCTTCCCAACGTACACCATCTAATGTAATTAAAATGACATTCTCAGTTTGGTACCCCTTTTGGTTTTTCGAATCATTTTTTCCACATCCAATCAGAATTAGACATAGAATAAAAATCTGCTTTTTCATTGATCATCCTTTTTGACATAAATAACAAAATATATAGAGTGCGTTGATGAAAATAATCCATAGCCCCCTTCAATATTACTTTCCGGTAAAACATATTGGTTTTGAGGCGGACCCATTGGAAAGCCCTTGAAATATTTTCGAAACGATTCATCCGCGACTTGAATTTCTATCAGGTGGGGACCATAATAGTTAAATGACAGCCATCCAAAGTCTAAATAGTGCTGACTCAAATGCCATACAATTGGGTTAGCCCAATAATATTCTCCATCATCATTTACCATCATATGTCCTTTAAATATATGGGCAGAAAGGGATGTATCTACAATCGCGTTTGCAGGCGTCGCATCCATTGCATTACTAATAAGCCTGATCATACCAGGATCACTGTCCGCCTTCCAATCAACCACGAACATGGGTATAGAAGCAAAACTGGTTGTGTAACAACTTCCCTCTTTATAGGTCACTGTATCCATTTTTAGGATAGAAAAGTCTTTGGTTTTCATTGCAATAGAGATTTCCTGTTGGGTATTTTCATTGAGAAAAAGGTTAATCGGATCGATGATTATTTGTTTACCCTCACATTGGTAATCGGTAGTTTTAACCGATTGAATATGCAGACTGTCAGGAATGATAGTTTGAGACCTCAACTCTTGACCATTCCATTCAACCGATAATTCAAATGTTTCGTTTGGTTGAATCTGGCCTGCTCTATGTCCTACAATGTATCTCCCAGGATGGTTTGGATCAGACTCAAAAGGATATACTCGTGATCCTGTCCCGATAGATACTACCGCATCCGTAATCCAGTTGGCTTCCGCCTCATGGGCTTGATTAATATCATACGATCGTGAAACATAGATGGTATCCATCATCCATTCATTGGCTTTAAGATTTCCAAAAACTACCACTTTTTCTTCATATTTATCCGCATCATCCACCGGTTCACAGGATGATAATAAAATACCAAATGTCATCCCAATGAAAATAATTCGGTTAAAAGTCAAAACTCACTCCAATACTAGGGATAATGGGTAATCCGTTTATCACCAAACGCTGGGGTCGGCCTTCATCCGCTTCATCTATTTCTTTATCCCCATCATCATCCATCCCATTTTGAGTGCTGCCAAACTGGTATGCATACCGGAATACATTTTTTTGCCAATAGGAATTAACGATTTGAATAAACAAATCCATCTTTTTTCCTTTCACACTTGTATGCCATACAGCACCCAAGTCCAATCGATGGTACAGGGGATAGCGGCCACCATTCCTTGTGCCGGGAATGGTTCGATAGATCTGATTGGACGCGTCAGGTACCTTCTCAATATAATACCCTAAAATGGGCGTATAGGGCTGGCCAGTTTGATAGGTCCACTTACCGTTAATATCCCATTTTTTATTTAATCTGTAATTACCGATAATATTAAATACGTGTCTCCGATCCCAGTTGGTATAATATTCTTCTCCATGGAATTTTTTGCGTGAGAGTGACCATGCATATGATGCCCAGCCGTTTAATCGCCCCAATCGTTTTTCGAGAAACAATTCGAATCCATAGGCATGACCGTCTCCCACATCCACCAAATCATCCAATGTTTCATCTGGAATCATTTCGTCAACCGTAGACCGAGTATCCACAAATGTCAGGAGATTTTTCATATCTTTATAATAGGTCTCAATCTGCACATGATAGGAAGAACCGAAATATTCTTCATAACCTAAAACAACCTGAATGGCAGATGCAGGATCCACCGAGGGATCAATGGCAAACCAAGCATCTAAAATTTTAGGATTAAAATCATCTTGGATCGTTTCCATAAATTGATGATATATGCCAGTTGAAAAATTTATATAACGATCATTGGTCAATAAATATTTCATCCCAAGCCGAGGATCCATAAACCAGTTTTCGGCGGCCTTATCATAATAATTCACTCTAAATCCTGGTTCAATCATTAGCTTTTTTGAAAGCCAATATTTTGTTTTGATATAGGCCGCTGCTTCAATCGGGTGAGACCGGGTATCAAAAATGACACTATCCAAAAAACTGCTACTATATACAAAATCCAAATCCTTTATTTCTATTCCAAATCGGACTTGGGCATCCTGGGACGCAAACCATGTCCAATCAGAGCGAAAGGTTAAATCATCAATATAATCTTCCTCATTAACGCCCGAATCACCCCCGAGTCCAAAAAATATATCGAATCGACTTTTTGCCAACAACCAGTTTGAAACCAACTTTGTATTAAAAAATTTGCGGTAATTCATACTGATGGTGCGATTCCCCCATACACCTTTCAGCATTATCTCATCCCAGAATAAATCATCTTTCCCCGTATAAAACGACATAGAAATCCGATCATTTTTCCCCACATCCTGAAAAATATGTCCCTGCAAATCGTAAAAATAATAGGGGAAATGAAAACTGGTTCCTTTAAAAACTTGATCAAAATATGTCCTTCTGCCTGACATGAGCCATGCGCCCTTCCCAATGGGTCCTTCCATGGTGGTTTGTGCCGAAAGAAGGGACACGGATCCTTTGCCGTTAAATTTATTTCTATTTCCCTCCCGGCTCCGCACATTCAACACTGCGGACAATCGGCCGCCATATTCCGCATTGAATCCCCCTTTTAAAAGGTCCGCTTCTTTAATGGCATCCACAATAAAGTTGGAAAAAAATCCTCCCACATGAGATGGATTATATACAGTGATGCCATCAAGTAAAATTAAATTTTGATCCGAATTGCCGCCCCGAATAATTAAACCTGTGCTGAATTCAGATTCTGTTAATACGCCTGGCAGACTTTGGAGAGAACGGAATAAATCGGCTTCACCTAATTGGGGTACATTTTTTAGTTGACGCATATTCAGGGTATTCCGACTGATTTGGATATTGACTCTTCGGTCAACCTCTTCGCCTGTTACCTCAATCAAACTCATTTCGATTGGTGTTATTTCCAATGTGACAGAAAATGCTAAGTCAACGCCATTTTTGAGAGAAACTGATTTTTTAAGTGTATTATATCCTAGATAAGAAACAACGACCGTATAATTCCCCGATGGAATTTCACTGATAACAAAATATCCATCATGATTTGTAGCCGTTCCTCGATCCGTCCCTGCCAAATATACATTGGCACCGATAAGAGCTTCACCAGAACTTTCGTCGGTGATAAATCCATAAATCTGGTTGAATTCTTGGGATTGAAGAAATCCCAGTAACAAGATTAGGACTAAACTATTTTTTCCCCAAGATGTCGTCAAGAATTTCCCCTGCATGTGAATTGACGTTCATTTTTTTGTATATTTTTTCAATCCGTCCTTCCGGACTAATGAGAAATGTCACCCGGCTTGACCATAAACGTCCTTTCGTACCATATGCTTTGGATACATCTTTTCCTTTATCTGATAATAAAGTGAATGGAAGCACATGCTTTTTCTTAAATGATTTTAAGGCTTTGGGTGAATCATAACTGATGCCAAATACAATGATGTTTGCTTTTTCATATTCACTGAATGCGTCGCGGAACCCGCAAGCTTCTTTCGTTCATCCGGGCGTATCGGCTTTGGGAAAAAAATAAACCACCACTCTTTTCCCTCGATAATCCTTAAGGGTTACTTTTTGTTTATCGTGAGATAAAAGTGTAAAGTCCGGAGCCATATCTCCAACTTTGAGGGTATCACTTTCCTTCCCAAATATTTTTAATGTAGCAAAAAGAAATCCAATTGCGAGTATAATTATGAGTATTACCTTCATTTTCCTAACCATTTTGTTTATTTAATGCCTGAAAATCGATAGGGTAAAATAAACCTATTCTCATAACCATCCTTTGAAATATATCAAATTTCATCACAACTCAGAAAAAAAGCTCAAATCAATCTTCCCTTTGACTCCGAACAGTCGCAAACTCCCTAGGGACAGTTAAGAGAGATTTTCTCGGATCTATTAAACTATATAGCAATCCAAGTTAAAAGCAGATAAATCCCAATTGTTATACCCATAATGGCGAATTGAGGTCGAACATACCAATCATGGCTAAGGATCCTGTATATAAGACCACGGGTAAAAGAACGGTAACATATCCAAATAAAAATAACCCGGATACCAGGGAACGCGTCGTTTTATCAAAGCGTTTTTCCAAAAACGCCGGTGTAGTTGTAAATCCAATGGCCAAATACCTTGGCAGAAAAACCAATGCAGTTGCAATCATGGCGAAGGCCGCAAGTGCTTCCCAGACAATTTCCACCAACGCTTTATCCCCAAATACGGAGCCATTTAGCCCTACCAATTGTTCTGTGGAAAGATTGGTCAGTAATAAGGAACCTGCAACCACGGGCCATGCCAAGGCACGGTCACCGGTAAAATATTCTTCTGAGGTATTATCAGATTTTCTCATGCCATGAACGATCCGATATGTAAAAAAGGCCACAGCACCTGTAGCCAAAACGAATGAAATAATGGAAATTGTATTCATTTAATCCAACTTCAATTTTGAAAGCTTATTTAAATCTTCCCCGCCTTC